>JAFECO010000397.1 GCA_018242085.1 Pseudomonadota bacterium | reverse complement strand
GAGGCTTCCAGGCGCGGTAGAGCATCGCCAGCCCCACGCCCACGGAAAAATCCGAAAGTCCCCGCAGCACGCCATTGTGAAAGGTGATGTCCAGGCCATGGGCGGAGGTGAGGTCCAGCGCCGTCAGCCCCGCGATGCCCGCCGCGATCAGGGCGAGCCCCCGCCAGAGCGGGCCTCGCGACAGAAACAGGAAGATGGGGAACAGCAGGCACAGCGCCCATTCCACGCTGACGAACCAGGCGACGCCGTTCCAGGTGAGGGAGGGCTGGGTGTTCCAGGCCTGGATCAAGAGCAGGTTCAGAACGAAACTGATCGGCGTGATCACCGTGTGATAGGTGAGGTCGAAGATCGAGGTGTAATGGCCGATCGCGGCCAGGTACCGCGTGACGATGGCGGTCAAAAGCACCACGCCCAGCATGACAAGATGCAGGGGATAAAGCCGGATCAGCCGTGCCCTCAGAAAGGCGCGATAGCCGCGCCCGGTGAACAGCTGCGCCGTGCGCGCATGATAGACATGGGTGAGGATGAAGCCCGACAGGCAGAAGAAGAATTCCACCCACAGATAGCCCCGCGCCGCCACATAATCGAGCGGCCAGAAATGGCGATAGCCATGGCCTTCGCTGAAATGAAACATCACCAGCACCAAGGGCGGAAAAGCGCGCACGCCCAGAAGGGCGCGGATTTCGGTGGGTTTTTGGCTGGCTGATGTCATCCCCGCGCCATTGTAGCGGGGTGCTTGGCGGCAGGCCACCATTTGTCATCCCCGGCGAGCGCGAGCGACGCGAGTGCGAGGGAAGGGGATCCAGGTATCTGTTGCAAGCGCCTGGATCCCCGCCGGCCTTCGCTTCGCTCGGCGTTCGGTTGGCTTGGCCGCCAACCTCACCCCTCGTGATAACGCTTCGCGCCATCACTCGGCCGGGGATGACAGGTCGGTGGGCGCTTGCTGTCGCGCGCAAATCGGGTAGCGTGGTTCGGGGCCGGTGAGGCAACCCATTCCGTCATGGCCCGTCCCCACGCTGCTGCTAGGGACTATCCGGGCCATCCATGACGAATGTGGTGCGCATGCCGGGCATCGTTGTGGATCACCCGGACAAGCCGGGTGATGACGGTGAGTAAGGCTTAAGGGGGCACATGTCCGAGAATTTTTTGGCGCATCTGCAATCGGTATTGGGCATCTGCGCCATCATCGCGCTGGCCTGGGCTTTTTCGGAGGACCGGCGGGCGTTCCGCTGGCGCATCGTGGCGACGGCGCTGGTGATGCAGGCCGTGATCGCGCTGGTGCTGCTGAAATTCCCGCCCGCCCGGTCCCTGCTGCTGGGCCTCAATGATCTGGTCAATGTGCTGGCCACGGCGACCACGGCGGGGGCGGGCTTCGTGTTCGGCTATGTGGGCGGGGCCGCGCCGCCCTTCGCCGTCACCAATCCCGCCGCCATGACCAGTTTTGCCTTTGGCGTATTGCCCCTGGTGATCGTGATCTCGGCGCTTTCGGCCCTGCTCTGGTACTGGCGGGTCTTGCCCATCATCGTGGGCGGCATCGCCTTTGTGCTGCGCCGGATGCTTGGCCTGGGCGGGGCGACGGCGCTGGCGTCGGGCGCCACCGTGTTCATGGGCATGATCGAGGCGCCGCTTCTGATCCGGCCCTGCCTTTCCAAAATGACCCGCACCGAACTTTTCATTCTCTTCAGCGTGGGCCTGGCGTCGGTGGCGGGCACCATGTTCGTTCTCTATGCAACCGTGTTGAAAGCCGTGCTGCCGGACGCCCTGGGCCATGTGCTGGTGGCGTCGATGATGGCGCTGCCCGGCGCGGTGATGATCGCCCGCATCATGGTGCCGGGCGATGCGGCGACCGAGGAAGTGCCCGCCAAGCTCGAATACCGCTCCAGCATGGACGCGGTGGCCAAGGGCACCGAGGACGGGCTCAAGATTTATCTGCAGATCATGGCGCTTTTGATCGTGATGGTGGCGCTGATCTCGCTGGCCGATCAGATCCTGGCTGTGTTGCCCCATCTGGCGGGCACGCCCATTACGCTCGAACGGATTCTGGGCTGGCTGTTCGCGCCCATGGCCTGGCTTTACGGCGTGCCCTGGCGCGAGGCGGGCGTGGCGGGAAGCCTGCTCGGCACCAAGACCATTCTCAACGAG
>JAFECO010000396.1 GCA_018242085.1 Pseudomonadota bacterium | reverse complement strand
CCTTGAAGGGACCGGCCGGCGAAACCAACGCGCTGGAACTGCACGGGCGCGGCGTTTTCGTTTGCATCTCGCCCTGGAATTTTCCCCTGGCGATCTTCACGGGCCAGATTGCGGCGGCGCTGGCCGCCGGAAACACGGTGCTGGCCAAGCCCGCCGAACAAACTCCGCTGATCGCCGCCGAAGCGGTGCGCCTGTTCCTGGCGGCGGGATTGCCGCCCGATGTGCTGCATCTGGTGCCGGGACGGGGCGAGACCGTGGGCGCGGCGCTCTCAGCACATCCCAAGCTGGCCGGGATCGCCTTTACCGGCGGCACCGACACCGCGCGCGCCATCAATAAGGTTCTGGCGGCACGCAGCGGCGCACTGCTTCCCTTGATCGCGGAAACCGGCGGCCTCAACGCCATGTTCGTGGACACCACGGCCCAGCGCGAACAGGTGATCGACGATGTGATCCTGTCGGCCTTCGGCTCCGCCGGACAGCGCTGCTCGGCACTCAGGCTGTTGTTCCTGCCGGAGGAAACCGCGGACGCGATGATTGAAGGCCTGAAGGGCGCGATGGACATTCTGGCCGTGGGCGATCCGTCGGAGTTCGCCACCGATATCGGGCCGGTGATCGATGCGGACGCACGCGCGGCGCTGGACAAGCATCTCGTCCACCTGAAAACCACGGCGAAGATTCTCAAAGAGGTGAAGCCGGTCATCGCGGGGCCGCTTCTGTTCGGGCCGGTGATGGCGGAAATCGCGCTGGCCCAGCTTCCGGACCGGGAAGTGTTCGGGCCCATCCTGCATGTGGTGCGCTACAAGAGTGATGAGTTGGAGCAGGCGGGGCGCGCGCTGGCCGAAAAAGGCTATGGCCTGACATTGGGCATTCATTCGCGGCTGGCGAGTTTCGTCACGCGGGTGCGGGCGCTGGTTCCGGCGGGCAATATCTATGTCAATCGCTCGATCATCGGCGCGGTGGTGGGCGTGCAGCCTTTCGGCGGCGAGGGCCTCTCCGGCACCGGTCCCAAGGCGGGCGGTCCGCATGCCCTTAGCCGCTATGCCGTGGAGCGCGCCGTGAGCGTGAATATCGCGGCCCAGGGCGGCGATCCGGCATTGCTGAATCTCTGATCGCGCCTAGTGCGCGATTTCTATCGCCATCGCCGTGGCTTCGCCGCCGCCGATGCAAAGGCTGGCCACGCCGCGCTTCATTCCCTTTGTTTTGAGCGCCGAAATCAAAGTGGCGAGAATGCGCGCGCCCGATGCACCGATGGGATGGCCCAGCGCACAGGCCCCGCCATGCACATTGATGCGGTCCGGCGCGATGTCGAGCTCGCGCATCGCCACCAGGGCCACCACGGCAAAGGCTTCGTTGATTTCGAACAGGTCCACATCGCTCGCCCGCCAGCCGATGCGGTCCAGCAGCTTGCGGACGGCGAACACCGGCGCGGTGGTGAACAGAGCCGGGGCCTGAGCGTGGGCGGCATGGCCGATGATGCGAGCGAGGGGCAGCGCTTTCGCCCGGCTCTCGCGGGTGAGAACCAGCGCCGCCGCGCCATCGGAGATGGAAGCGGAAGAGGCGGCGGTGATGGTGCCGTCAGGCGCGAAGGCGGGCTTGAGCGAAGGAATTTTTTCCGGCTTGGCGCGGCCGGGCTGTTCGTCGATGCGGACGATCTCCTTGCCCGCCAGCACCGGCACGATTTCGGCATCGAACGCGCCGGATGTCTGCGCCGCCTTGGCGCGCGCCAGCGAGCGCAAAGCATATTCGTCCTGTTCGGCGCGGCCGATCTGATAGGCGCGCGCCGTGTCCTCGGCAAAGGCGCCCATCGGCTTGCCCTTGTCGTAGGCGTCCTCCAGCCCGTCCAGCAGCATCGAATCCAATGCCGCGTCATGGCCGAAGCGGGCGCCTTTGCGATGACGGGCCAAGAGATAGGGCGCATTGGTCATGCTCTCCATGCCGCCCGCCACGACACAGTCCACGCTTTCGGCTTTCAGCATGTCATGCGCCAGGATGGCCGCCTGCATGCCCGACCCGCACATTTTGTTGATCGTGGTGGCGGGCACATCGTCGCCAAGGCCCGCGCCTTTGGACGCCTGGCGCGCGGGCGCCTGGCCCTGGCCCGCGCTCAAGACGCAGCCCATGATGGTCTGGTCGATGTTGGGTGC
>JAFECO010000395.1 GCA_018242085.1 Pseudomonadota bacterium | reverse complement strand
CGGATGCTATGTTGCCGGAAGACGATGTCGCAAGCCTTGTGCCATCCGGCGCCTTGTGTTTTTGCCTGGAAATCAAGGAGTTTTCGGAGATTCCGGCGGCGCTGTGGCACGGCAGAGTTTGCCGGGCTGGGCATCATCTGCCCTGTGCTTTGTGCTGCGCATCGGATTGGAAAAGCGGAAAATCGCCGCGAAATCAGCGGCAAAAATTCTGGTCCAAGCCTTGCTACGGGTTCTGCGACGCAAAGCCCGCATGGTGCGTGGCTCGCAGAATATTTGGACCCGACTCTTGCCGGCCATCGCCACCAGCATGATCGCAGCCACCGGCAGCGCCGCCCGCGCCACCGCGCCGTCGCAGGATCAAAGCCAGGCTCCCGCCGGGGATTCGCCTTTCGCGATTCTGCTGGCGGCCTTGTCCGCGCAAGGCACGCCCGCGGGCGAAAGCGCCGATGCAGATGTGTCTTCCGGTATGGCCGCGGATTCGCCGCCGAACGATCAAGCCGGGCAAACCGGAAAGTCCATCGCGGTCGCATCCGAAAAATCGAACGCCGCCGATCATGTGGCCGAGGCCGCCTTGGCGGCCCTGTTGAATGGCACGGCCGCGCCTGCGCCTTTCTCGCTTCCGGCTCCTGAAGCCGGAACGACGGACCCCGTACCGGTCACGCTTACGGATAACGGCAAAGCCCAACCCTTGAACGCCGGCGCCAATCCGCCGCCGGATGCTTCCACACGGCTTGATCCCGCGGCGCCATCTGTCACCGGTGCGCCAATCAATCCGGCACGCTCTGTGCCTGGCGATGGCTCCGCCATGCCGCCGCCGTCCGGCGACAAAGCCCGGTCCGATGCCCGCATCACCGACGCATCGACCGCCGATACATCAACAGATCCCGTCCCGTTTGCGGCCGCCAACGGCCCTGCCGCGCCGCTGCCGGTTTCCGGCGGCAAAGCCGGGCCCCAACCCAAGACCGCCGACGCATCGGGCACCGATGCCGGCCTGCCAAGCAAAGCGCAGCCGGAAAAAAATTCCGCCGCTCCGGATCAATCCGAGACCAGCGCCGCGCCCGCCATGATCGCCGCTGCATATGCCGGTTCCGCCGGACAGGCTTCGACAGATCAGAGCGCGAGCCCTGCCCTGACAGCCGATGCGGCCCAAAGCCTGTCGGTCCGCGCGACGCCGGGCATCGGAGTCAAACCGGCCAAGGATCTGACCAGCAGCGGACCAGCCGTCACGCCATCCGACAGCGATGACACGGATAAGCAGGCCGCAGCCGATATGCCGCCGGAATTTGCCGGCTCCATTGGTGCGTTGGCGGCTGGCAAGGCGGCAACGGCGCCTGTCAAATCCGCCGGCGTGAGCGCCAAGCCGGCCACGAACACGCAAACGGCAACAGATGCGCCCTCATCCGTTTCCCCGGACAAGTTGCAAATTCTATCGGCGGCGCACGCCAATCCCGGCACCCATGTCGCGGCAGCGAAGACGGATGCGCCCTCCGACGACAATGCCAAGCTTGTTCAGGCCGATTCCACGGCCAATGCCGTTCCGGTGCCGGCGGTGGCGACAACCCACGCCGCGCCGCCGCCTCAGCCGGTGGCGATCGTCGATCCGTCCGCCATCATGGCGCCGCATGCCGCATCGGCCTCATCGCCCGGTGCGGGCCCGGCCGCCAATTTGGAGATCACCCGCGCCGCCGCCGATCCGGCGCCCGACCTGAACGGTTTTGCCGTGAGCATCGCGGCCCGCTCGCTGAGCGGCGCCAAGCAGTTTGAAATCCGTCTCGATCCGCCCGAACTGGGGCGCGTCGATGTCCGGCTTTCGATCGATGCCGCCGGCAAGGCGGTGGCGCATATGGCGACCGATCAGCCGCAGACGCTCGACCTCTTGCGCAAAGACGCGCCCGCGCTGACCCAGGCGCTGCGCGACGCCGGTCTGGATGTCTCGCAGAACGGCCTCAATTTCTCGCTGCGCGGACAAGATCGCCAAAGCGGCGACAGCCAGGGCGGCACGCAGGGCCGCAAGAGCAGCCTGTCGGCGCGGCTGGCCATCCGGGCCGTGCAGGCGCCCGCCGCCTTCGCTTATGCCGGCGCGGCATCCAGCGCCCGCCTCGATATTCACGTCTGAAGGACGCCGACATGACAACGCCCATCACC
>JAFECO010000394.1 GCA_018242085.1 Pseudomonadota bacterium | reverse complement strand
TGGTTTTCGCCGATGGCGAAAAGCCGGCCCATGCCGAAGGTGGCGCGCCGCGCGGCAAAAAATCCGGAGCCGATCAGGGCTCTTTGTTCTAGGATAAGCAGATGAACCGCATGGACCGTGAAAAAGGCGAAGCGAAGCTCCATTTCCTGGATGGCGATTTCGAAGTGTTGCAGCCGGGCGCCTATGTGGTCTGTGCGGTGACCGGCACGCATATACCGCTGGACGCATTGCGCTACTGGAGCGTCGATTTGCAGGAGGCTTATGCCAGTCCCGCCATCGCCACCAAGCGGATGCAGGAAAAGGGCCTGGTTCCCTGATGCGCCGCCGCGCTTTCGTTGCCAGCGGTTTCGCCTTTCTGGCCACGGGCGCTTGCGCGGCGGTCCGGAGCAAGGACCGGCTGGTGATCAAGGGCACCATGGAGCAGGGCAGCCTGGCGCTGGGCTATGCCGATCCCAAAGCAACCGTGAAGATCGATGGCCAGGCGGTGCGCCTGTCGCCGGAAGGTGTTTTCGCCTTCGGCTTTGCCTTCGATCAGACCAAGCCCAGCCTGGTCGATGTGATCTGGAGCGACGGCACAGCCGAGAGCCAGTCTTACACGCCCACGGTACGCCAATACGAGATTCAACGCGTCAATGGCCTGCCGCAGAATACCGTGACCCCGCCGCCGGAGGTTCTGGAGCGGATCAAGCGGGAAGCGGGCGAGATCTATGTGGCGCGCCAGCGCGACATGCCGGGCAGCGACTTTCTCTCCGGCTTCGATTGGCCCGCGCCCGGAATCGAAAGCGGCGTGTTCGGCAGCCAGCGCATCGACAATGGCGTGCCGATGGCGCCGCATTTCGGGGTCGATATGGCCGCGCCGACGGGCACGCCAATCAGGGCGCCTGCCGATGGCACGGTTTCGCTGTCGGCGGACCATTATCTGAATGGTGGCTTCACCTTGATCGATCACGGACAGGGCGTCTCGACATCCTATCTGCATCAGTCCAAGCGGCTGGTGAAGGACGGCGATGTGGTGAAGCGCGGGCAAAAAATCGGTGAGATCGGCCAGACCGGCCGCGCCACAGGCCCGCATCTGCATTGGGCGATGAACTGGTTCGAGGTGAAGCTCGATCCCTCGCGCTCCGCACGTAAAGCAAAACCAGATCCGCTCTAAAGTCTTTTGCTCGTGGTGACGTCGCGCTCGGTCGGCCAGCGGCGGTGAATCCAGAGCCATTGACCGGGATCGGCCCGCACCATCTCTTCCAGCCTGAGATTGATGGCGGCGGTCATGGCCCGCATGTCGGCGTCATCGTCTCCGCTGGGCGTGAAATCCAGCGGCGGATAGACGGTGACGGCAAAGCGCGCGCCGCCCAGCCTTTTGTTGGAGGCGAAAATCATCGGCACTTTCAGTTTCAGCGCCAGGGCCGCGGGCGCCGGCGTGGTCATGGCGTCGCGCCCGAAAAACGGCACCGGGATGCCTTCATTGGTCTTCTGGTCCGCCAGAAGCAGGATGGCCTTGTTCCCCCTCAGCAGGGTGAAGATGCGCCTGGTGCCCTGATGCTTGCTGATCTGCTCGGCATAACCCTTGCGGGCCCGGGCTCGCGCAATATAGCGGTCGACATAGGGATTGTTGGGCGGGCGATAGACGATGGCGCCGTCAATTCCATAGCGTGACGCCGAGATCGGCATGATTTCCCAATTGGCGAAATGGCCGGAGACGATGAGGGCGCCTTTGCCGCGGATCTTGTCGATCTCTTCCAGATTGTTCACCTGGATGCGTGGGTTTGGGCCGCTGAGATCGAATTTGTCGAGATGGGCATATTCGGCCACGGTGCGGCCCAGATTGTCCCACATGGTGCGGATGATGGCGTCGCGCTCACCTTCGGATTTTTCGGGAAAGGCGGCGATGAGATTGTCGCGCGCGCGCTTGGTCACCCGGGTGCGGGCGAAAATCTCCCGTCCGATGAAGCCCCCGACGGCGGACGCGGCGTCCACGCCGATCAGGCGGAAGAATCCCATGAAGGCCAGGAAAAGCGCGGCCTCGGTGCCGTAGCGCAATTTCTGGGAGAAGGAGAGGGCGGGCGCGGCCATGGGTGCATCCGCGCTAATGCGCGGGTCCCCCACTGTCAAGCAACCGGTTCAGCGCCGCCTCGTCATCGAATCGCAC
>JAFECO010000393.1 GCA_018242085.1 Pseudomonadota bacterium | reverse complement strand
CACGGCCTATCTCTGCTCGCGCGCGGATTGCTCGGCCCCCATCACCAGCGCGGTCACGCTCAGCCAGGTGCTGACCTTGCCGCCGCGTGCGCCGGCTGGAACTGCCTGATTTTTATTGCCCCCATCTGTCTTCCTCAGGTCAAGCCTTCGGAAGACATCTTCCCCCGCCAATGGCTTCGCCATGCGGGGGAAGAAAGCCTGCGCCTGCCATCGACATGCCAGTTCGGCGCTGTTTAGGGCTAGGAATCCGTCCGTAGCTGGCTAACCTCTCGCCGATCACGGGGTGAAAATGAGCGGACAGACAGTTACCATCGACGGCAGGGACGGCGCCTTTAGCGGCTATCTGGCCAGTCCCGGCAGCGGGCGGGGGCCCGGCCTGGTCGTGATCCAGGAGATTTTCGGGGTCAATTCGGTGATGCGCGAGGTTGCCGACGGCATGGCCTCGCGCGGCTATTACGCCCTGGTGCCCGATCTGTTCTGGCGGCTGGAGCCGGGCGTTCAGCTTACCGACAAGACCGACGCCGACTGGAAGAAGGCCCTGGACCTGATGAACCGCTTCGATGTCGACAAGGGCATCCAGGATATCCAAGCCAGCATCGATTATCTGCGCGCTCTTCCCGGCTGCACCGGCAAGGTGGGGGCGCTGGGTTATTGTCTGGGCGGCCAGCTCGCCTATCTCACGGCGGCGCGGACCAACTCCGACGCCTCGGTGGGCTATTACGGCATCAATATCCAAAGCCGGCTGAATGAAGCCGACAAGATCAAGAACCCCTTGATGCTGCACATCGCCGAAGCCGACGAATATGTGCCGCCCGAAGCCCAGGCCAAGATCGAGGCGGGGCTCAAGGGCAACCCCCACGTCACCCTCTACCGCTATCCGCAGATGAGCCACGCCTTTGCGCGGGTGGGCGGAGCGCATTACGACAAGGCCAATGCGGATTTCGCCAATATCCGCAGCGCCACGTTTTTCAGACAGAATCTGAGCTAGGAATATAAGCTATGGTCCACACCCGGCCGCTCGCCTGTTTGGGTCACCGCTCCCCCTGCCCTTCGCTTACGCTTCGGGCGTTCGTCGCTTTCGCGGGTCCACTGGACCCGCTCACGCGCTTCGCGCGCCGTTCCTCACCCTTCGACAAGCTCAGGGTGAGGCCATAGAAAACTCCTCATGCTGAGCCCCTCATCCCGAGCTTGTCGAGGGACGAAGCATGAGGACCAAATCGCCACCACGAATTTAGGGAAAAGAAAAATGATCAAAGCCATCCGTTTCGAGAAAGCCGGCGGTCCCGAGGTTCTGGAATATAAGGATTACGACCTGCCCGCGCCCGCCGCCGGTCAGGTGCGGATCAAGCACACCGCCATCGGCGTGAACTTCATCGACATCTATCACCGCAGTGGCCTTTATCCCTTGCCCATGCCGTCGGGCCTGGGCTCGGAAGCAGCAGGCGTGGTTGAAGCCTTGGGTGCTGGCGTCACCGGCTTCAAAGTGGGCGAGCGGGTGGGTTATTGCTCCGGCGCCATCGGTTCCTATGCCGAGGCCAACAATGTCGCCGCCGAAAAAGTGGTGAAGCTGCCTGATGGCGTGAGCGACGAAGTCGCCGCTGCCTCGATGCTCAAGGGCATGACCGCGCAATATCTGCTGCGCCAGATTCACGCCGTGAAGGCGGGCGAGACCATCGTGTTTCATTCCTCCGCCGGCGGCGTGGGCCAGATCGCCTGCCAATGGGCCAAGCATCTGGGCGCCACCGTGATCGGCAGCACCACTTCGCCGGACAAGGTGCAGCTGGCCAAGGACAATGGCTGCGATTACGTGCTGGATACCAAACAACCCGGCTGGGAAAAGAAAGTGCGCGAGATCACGGGCGGCAAGGGCGTGCCGGTGGTCTATGACTCCATCGGCAAGGACACGTTCGAAGCCTCGCTCGATTGCCTGCAGGTGCGCGGCTTGATGGTGAGCTATGGCAATTCGTCGGGCCCGGTGACGCCGTTCCCGCTGGGCATCCTGGCGACCAAAGGCTCGTTGATGTTGACGCGCCCGACCCTGGCGCATTTCGTCCGCACGGCTGAGGAGATGCAGCAAACCGCCGACGATCTCTTTGCGGTTCTGAAATCCGGCGCGGTGAAGGTGGCGATCAACCAGCGCGTCGCGCTGAA
>JAFECO010000392.1 GCA_018242085.1 Pseudomonadota bacterium | reverse complement strand
GCGCCGGAAACAACGGGAACCGTGTCGGCGCGTCCGACGCGAGAAGAGTTGGCGCGCGCCGCGCGCCTATACGCCGGTGAATTCGGCGGCGGCGTGGGAGTGCGCTGACATGGCGATATTCGAAGTTGAAAGCTGGCATGTGCGCGAAGGCAAGGCCGACGAGCACGATAAGGCCATGAAGGCGTTCCTGGAATGGGTGAAGGCGCATCGCAGCCTGTTCACCGAATGGAAGAGCTTGCGCTATTTCGTGAAGGAGATTGCCGGGCAGAATAGCGACCGGCACTTCATCATGTGGGAGTATGACAGCCTTGCGGCGTTCGAGGCATACAAGAAGCGGCGCAAGGATTATCCGGGACCGTTCGCGGAATATAAGAAGCACGATCCCTATCATATGGACGTGTTCGATCATAACAGCATGGAAGTGGAGATCTGGTACGACCTGGAGCGCCCGCTTTGGCTGGTGTGAATTTTTAGGCTGCATCGGCCGCCAATCCCAATCGCGCCAATGCCCCGGACAGCGCATGGCCTTCCTCGTCCTTCAACGCGGCTTCGCGAAGCTCGCGAAGAAGGGCGGGGCAGTCCGGCCGGATTTGAAGTTGCCGATGAGCGGCAAGGATGCGATCGAAATTCCGCAAGCCGCGCGCGAACGTCTCGCCATAGCCTTTGATCAGCCCCTGACTTAAGACCAGTTCGAGCGCCACGGCGCGATCGGACTTGGCGGCATCCAGGACCCGCGCCAGCCAGGCTTCGATCCGCGCTTGCTCCTCCTGGAATCGCAGCGTGCCGCGGCGCCAGGGGCGAAGCCCGGCGATGAGGCGCAGAAGCAGGAACCAGCCCAGCCGGGTGCTGGCGACATGACGGCCCTTGCGGAACAGCGGCGACAACAGGGCGCAAAGAGCTTTGCTGTCCCGAATCCGACGGCCCGCCCAGGCCGGCATGGTGTCGCAAATCTCTTGAAGACGCGGATGCATGAACTCGGTCACGGTGACCACCTGATCCGGCAAAGCGCGGATCTCGTCCCGCACGCGCGCGACCCGGGCGGCCCGCGTTTTCAGGTCCGCGATACGGATCGTGTCCTCGTAGGACATCCAGAGCGCCAGATGACGGGCCGCCTCGGATGTCAATGTGCGGATATCGCTATCCGCCGCGGCGATCGCGCCAAGGCGATCCAGGTAAAGATCCGCATAGGCGGCATCCTGATAATCCAAAAGCCGCCGCACGCCTTCGATGGCGAAGGCATGGGCCGGCTCCGGCAGCTCGGCCAGGACCCGTGCATGCAGCCGCCGCCCGGTTGGCGTGGTGGGTGCGGGCAGGCTGGGCGGCGGCGATGGCGCGATCCCGCTTTCCCCGGCAAGCCCCGCGGCAAATCCCTTGAGATTCGCTTCGACCGCGATCCCGCTGTCGCGGATGGCGGCTTCGAAGCTTGCCCGCTCGAACGGCAATGCGCCGCTCACCGCCAGGGCGCCGAATAGAACCGGGCTGATCATGGTGCCGGCGCGATCGGCGGCCTCATCCATGTCGAAGCCGATGAATTTGCGGGCCCGCGCCGCCGCGGCGCCGAGAACATGCTCGCCATTGGCGATACCGTTGCCCATCGCGGATTTCTCGGAAATCGCATAAATCCGGTGGGTCGAAGCGATCAACGTGGTGCGGCCCCGGTCGACGAAGCCGCGCAGGATCGCGCGCCCGGCCTCCATCAGTTCGGCCGCGATGAGGATATCGACATCCCCCGGCATGGGCGAAAGCGCCAGCACCGGTGGCCAGTCGGACTTGGGAAACAGCTCGATATAATAGACCGTGGCACCGGTCCGCTGGGCGACGCCGGGCACTGACGTTCCCTGCGCGATGTAGTTTTCGCGGGTGGCCAAGGCAATGATCCAGTCGGCCAGCACCCCGCCGCCTTGGCCGCCCAGAGCCATGATGGCGATTGTGATGCGCCGCCTCGATGAGTTCTGAACTTCCGTCATCGCCGCTCCCTCAATAGGCGCGGCGGGCAAGGACCCGCTCCGCGCGACGTTGAAGAAGCCCGATCAGGAATCCGCGCAACGCGCCGGCCATGCGGTCCGCCCAGGTCGGATTCGTGACGATCTGGGCGCGATAAAAAGATGGACAGAGCATAGCGGCATGACTGACTTCGCCGCACAGCCCGCATCCGAC
>JAFECO010000391.1 GCA_018242085.1 Pseudomonadota bacterium | reverse complement strand
GGGGGACGCGAGTGGCCGGGAAACTACGCATCCCGGCCCCCGACTGCAACTGTTCGCCACGGCCCGAAAGACAAAATGGCGGACGCCGCGCATGTGCGTGCGGAAGAGCGCCTTAACCGTCAGATATTATTGAACTTTTCCGCGCGGATGGGCGTTTTGGTAGGTCTCCATCAACTGGCGCATGTCGATAGCGGTGTAGGTCTGGGTGGTGGAGAGCGAGGCGTGGCCCAGAAGTTCCTGCACGCTTCTGAGGTCGCCCCCGCCTTGCAGCAGATGGGTGGCGAAGGAGTGGCGCAGGGCATGGGGCGTGGCGCGTTCGGTAAGCCCCAGCCGTCCCCGCAGCTTCTGCATCAGGCCTTGCGCCTCGCGCGCGCTCATCGGCTTGCCGCGCCGTGAAAGAAACAGCGGCGCGGACGGCGCCGCCGTGAATGGAATCTTGGCCGCGTAATCGCCGATGGCCTCGCGCAGCAGGGGCAGCACCGGCACCACCCGTTCCTTGCGGCCCTTGCCCAAGATGGTGAGCGTGTCGGCCAGGGGCACATCGCCGCGCTTGAGCGAAAGCGCCTCGGAGATGCGAAGCCCCGCGCCATAGAGAAGCGTGAGCAGCGCGGCGTCGCGGGCGCCCAGCCATTCCACATCATGCTCGCCCGCTTCGTCGATGGCGCGCTGGGCATCGGTGGGGCTGAGCGGGCGCGGCAATCCCCGTTTCAGGCGCGGCGTGCGCACCGCGCGCGGCGCGGCGTTTTCCAGGATGCCTTCGCGGGCGAGGAATTTGTAGAAGCCCCGGATCGCCGCCAGCGCCCGCTGCACGCCGCCCGCGCCCAGCCCTTCGCCGCGCCGCGTGGCGATGAAGGCGCGGATATCGGCGGGCCGAAGCTTGGATAGCGCATGCTCGGTGACATTGCCGCCCAGATGCTCGCGCTGGAACGCCAGGAAGCGGGCGACATCGTCGCCATAGGCCCGCAAGGTGTTGGGGCTGGCGCGCCGCTCATGTTTGAGGGCGGAAAGCCAGATCTTCTGCAACTCGTCCGGCGACCGCCCCATCGCCGCGGATCAACTTGTCTTGATGGTGACGTTGGCTTTCTTGGCGTCGGCGATGAAGGCCGCAAGACCTTTGTCGGTCAAAGGATGGGAGATCAGCTTCTTGAAAATCTCTGTCGGCATGGTGCCCACATCGGCGCCCGCCAGCGCGCATTCGCGCACATGGCTGACGCTGCGGATCGAAGCCGCCAGGACTTCGGTCTTGAACCCGTAATTGTCATAGATCGCGCGAATGTCGCGGATCAGGCCCATGCCGTCTTCGCCCACATCGTCCACCCGGCCGATGAAAGGCGAGATGAAGGTGGCGCCCGCCTTGGCCGCCAGCATCGCCTGGACGGCTGAGAAGCAGAGCGTGACATTGACCATCAGCCCGTCATTGGACAAAGCCCGGCACGCTTTCAATCCATCCCAGGTGAGCGGCACCTTGATGGTGATGTTCTTGGCGATCTTCGAGGCCGCCTTGCCTTCCTTCATCATGCCGTCGAAATCGGTGGCCAGCACTTCTGCGCTGACCGAGCCGGGCACCACGGCGCAAATCTCCTTCAGCACGTCGCCATAATCGCGGCCGGTCTTGGCGGCCAGCGAGGGATTGGTGGTCACGCCGTCCACCAAGCCCGTGGCGGCATATTCGCGGATTTCCGCCACATCGGCGGTGTCGAGAAAGATTTTCATGGTTGTTCCAATGACCTTTTTGTTGACGAGGCGCCAGTCCCGGCGCGAATGCTACCCCATGAGGCTTGTCTCTTGAACCGGGTACGATTTGCGCCGGAAACACCTGTCTTGCCGGAGCAGGAGCGCGCGGGCGTGCTTCTGCCTTTGCCGCTGGCGGGGGCGTATGACTACAAGCTCCCGCGTGGGGTAAACGCGCCACGCGGCACGGTGGTTGCGGCGCCTTTGGGCAACCGGGAAACATTGGGCGTGGTCTGGGGCCCGGCCGAAGGCACGGTGGGCGACAACCGGCTCAAGATCGCCGAGCCGCTGGAAGGCTTGCCGCGCCTGCCCGCCGCCCTGTGCGATTTCATCGACTGGGTGTCGGCCTATACCCTCAATCCGCCGGGGGCGATTTTGGCGATGGCCCTGCGCTCCCGCGGCGCTTTCGAGCCGGAGACGCGGCGCATCGC
>JAFECO010000390.1 GCA_018242085.1 Pseudomonadota bacterium | reverse complement strand
CGGCGCTATACGTTCGTTTCCGCCATCGCAGGCGCCACCTGGGGCCTGGGGTCGGTGTTCTGGTTCGTCTGGGGCTCCTTTCCCGCCCAGGCCTATCTCGCCCTCGCCTATCTGGGCATGACCGCGACCGAATTCATTGCCCGCTCCGCCTATCGTCCCGCCTATGTCGCGCATTCCCTGCTCGCGCTCGGCCCGATGGTGGCGATGCTGGCGATGCAGGGCGGATTGTTTCCCACCCTGACGGCCGTGCTGATGGCGTTCTTCGCCGCCGCCCTGATGAGCTATAGCGGCGGGATGGGCCGGCTGATCGACGAAAGCCTGTCGCTGCGCAACGAAAACGCCGATCTGATCGTCAATCTGCAGAATGAAAAAGCCGAAGCGATCCTGGCGCGCGACAGCGCCAGGGCCTCGACCATGGCGAAATCCGCTTTCATCGCCAATATCTCGCACGAATTGCGCACGCCAATGAACGCGCTTCTGGGGATGGCGCAACTCTTGGAGCGGGCCGAGCTGCCCAAGCAGCAGGCCGATCACGTCAAGGTGATGCTGGAAGCGGGGCGCGGCCTGCAGACCTTGCTCGATGACGTGATCGCGCTCACCCGTGACGATGACGACGCACTGGAAGATGAGGATTGCGATCCGGTCCAGACCGCGCGCGCCGTGACGCGGTTGCTGCAGCCACGCGCCTGGGAGAAGCGGCTGAGGCTGACGCTCACCACGGGCGCAAACTTGCCCCGCATCGCAGCCGACCCGCGGCGGGTGCGCCAGGCCTTGCTCAAGCTGGTGGACAACGCCCTCAAATTCACCGAACGGGGACGGGTGGACATCAGGGTCGAGCTGGAGCCGGGCGCGGCCGACACGCCGCCCCTGGTGCGCTTCGCGATCGCCGATACCGGTCCGGGTGTCTCCCAGGAAGCGGCCCAGCGCCTGTTCAAGCCTTTTTCACCGGGCGACAATTCCTATGCGCGCAAGGAACAGGGCGCCGGATTGGGCTTGGCCGTCACCAAGCGGATCGTCGAGCAGGCGGGCGGGCAAATCGGCTTCGAGTCGTCGCCGGGCGACGGCGCGCTGTTCTGGTTCACCTTGCCGGTGTCCGGTCATGCCGGCGCGGCCGCGATTCCCGGCCCTTCAACGGAGAATGCCGGGGTCGCACCGCAGGGATTGTCGCTGCTGATTTCGGTGACCGCGCCCAACATCGCCGCATCGCTGGGCAACATGCTGGAGCCTTTCGGCAATCGGATCGTGATCGCGGCCAATCCCGCCGAAGCGGTGGCCAAGGCCTCCAGAGAGCATTTCGATGCCTTGCTCGCGGGCCCCGACGAAGCCGACCTCTTCAGCGCCGCTCCCGGCGTCAAGGCGCCGATCGTGGCCATCCTGATGCGCGGCGACCGTACCCCCGGCGCCGCCGACAGCGTGCTGCGCTGGCCGGTCACCGGGCATGCGCTGTTCAGCGCCTTGGATTCGGTCTGCGTGCCCCATGAGCGCGCAAACGAGAACAGCGCGCTTCCCGCAGCGATCGATGCGGTGATCTTCTCGAGTTTGGAAAAATCGGTCGGCGTCAAGACGCTGATCGAGATCCTGCAATGCTATGAGGCGACCGCCGAGCAACTCACCAATGCGCTGGCGAGCGCCTGCGCCGAAGAAAAATGGGACGAGGCGGCACGGCTGGCGCAGGATATCGTGGGCGCCGCCGGCGGGTTGGGCTTGACGGCCATGACCCAGGCGGCGCGCCATTTCGCCAAGGCCAACCGCGAAGGCGAAGATCCCCATTCCTTGCGCAACGCCGCCCAGATGGTGGTGGGCGAGCATTTGAGAGCCCGCGAAGCGCTTTCCAATCTCTATCCCGACCTGCGCTGATTCATTTTGGTCGCACAGCCGGACGGAGTTGCCTAGGTCCGAGCGAAGCGAAGGACGCGTCATGGCAACGGTTCCTACTTTTCCTGGCTGGTGCTCCATTGGTCGCACAGCCGGACGGAAAAGCGCTTTGCACTTTTCCTGGCTGATGCTCCGGTGATCGCTATGATGCGGGATGCTTCCCGCCCCCGACTCGCTTTCGGACCTCATCGCCTTGGTGCCTGCGCCGCCGGGCGCGGCGATCTGCGACGGTTCTGGAGAATGCCGGCGCGCCGGGCGGGATGAGGCCCGGACAATCTTCCAGTCGGGCAATGCC
>JAFECO010000038.1 GCA_018242085.1 Pseudomonadota bacterium | reverse complement strand
GATCGAAGGCGGCTGGACCGAGAAGGTCGTGGCGGGCATCGCCAAGACCGGAAAGCCCGTGGCGGGCTTTTCCATCGAAGGCAATGGCGATATCGCTACTGTCGCGGCTGCCTCGCGCAAGGCCAAGGAATTCGTGCATTGGGCGTCGGCAAAAGTGCGCGAGCAATGCCCGATCACCGATGTCTGGGTGGCGGCCAAATGCGGCGAAAGCGACACCACCACGGGCCTGGCATCATGCCCCACCGTGGGCAACATGTACGACAAGCTGGTGCCGCTGGGTCTTTATGGCTGCTTCGGCGAAACCTCCGAACTGACCGGCGCGGAGCATCTGGCGGCAGCGCGCGCCGTCTCGCCGGAGATCAAGGAGAAATTCCTCAAGACCTGGCAGGCCTATCAGGACGATGTGATCGAGGCGCACAAGACGTCGGATCTGTCGGACAGCCAGCCCACCAAGGGCAATATCGCCGGCGGCCTCACCACCATCGAGGAAAAGGCGCTGGGCAATCTGGAAAAGATCGGCAAGAAGATCAAATACATCGATGTGCTGGAACCGGCGGAAGCGCCGGCGCGGGGCAACGGCCTTTATTTCATGGACACGTCATCGGCGGCGGCGGAATGCTGCACCTTGCAGGCGGCGGCCGGCTATGTGGTGCACATCTTCCCCACCGGACAGGGCAATGTGATCGGCAATCCGATCATGCCGGTGGTGAAAGTGACGGGAAATCCCCGCACCGTGCGGTTGATGAG
This sequence comes from Pseudomonadota bacterium, assembly GCA_018242085.1. GTDB lineage: Bacteria > Pseudomonadota > Alphaproteobacteria > Micropepsales > Micropepsaceae > Rhizomicrobium. Next base: position 8,783 of record JAFECO010000038.1, on the reverse strand, counting down.
CGAGCATATCGATGTCGATGTCTCCGGTATCGTGCGGCGCGAAATGACCATCGACCAGGCGGGCGATGTCTTGATCGACATGATCGAAAAGACGGCCAATGGCCGGCTGACCGCCGCCGAGGCATTGGGTCATCGCGAGTTCGTGATGACCAAACTGTATCGCAGCGCCTGACCCGGTGAGCGTCACGCTTTCCTTGAAGGACGCCGAAGCGCTGGTCACGCGTGCGCTGGTCGCGAGCCGTACCTCCGACGCCAATGCAAGCATCACGGCCCGCGCCCTGGTCGCCGCCGAGGCCGACGGGCAATTGGGCCATGGCCTGGTCCGCGTGCCGTCCTATGCCGAACAGGCCCGCGTGGGGAAAATCGACGGCTTTGCCAAGCCCGAGATTTCAGGCAGTGGCGCCGCACGCCGGATCGATGCGGGCACTGGGTTCGCCTATCCCGCGATCGAATTGGCCCTGGACACGTTGGCACCCTTGACGCGCGAAACGGGCATCGCCAGCGCCGGCATCTATGCATCCCATCATTGCGGTCAGGCCGGCCGTCATGTCGAGCGGCTGGCGGAACAGGGTCTGGTTGCCTTCGCTTATGCCAACACGCCCAGCGCCATGGCTTTTCATGGCGGCAAGCGGTCCCGCCTGGGCACCGATCCGCTGGCTTTTGCCGCGCCGATATCGGGTCGTGCGCCGCTGGTGATCGACATGGCGCTGTCCGTGGTGGCGCGCAGCAAGATCATCGCCGCCAAAGCCAGAGGCGAGCCCATCCCGGAAGGCTGGGCGGTCGATGACGAAGGACTTTCGGCCACGAATGCGGACAAGGCCCTGGCTGGCACATTGCTGCCCATCGGCGGCGCCAAGGGTTCGGCGCTGGCGTTGATTGTGGAGATTCTGTGCGGCGCGCTGGCGGGCGCGAATTTCGGCTGGGAAGCCAGCGGCTTCATGGATGCCAAGGGTGGGCCGCCCCGGTCGGGGCAATTTTTGATCGCGCTCGACCCCGCGCACTTCGCCGGCGCAACTTTCGCCGCGCGGATGACCGAACTGGTTGCGGCGATTGCGGAAGATGGCGCGCGCCTACCGGGCGACCGGCGTCTCGTCGCCCGCGACAGGGCCGTGCGCGAAGGTCTGGCTATCGCCGATGACCTGCACGCACAGATTCGGGCGCTGGCGCAATAAAACCGGTTATTGCCAGCGATAGGCCACGGCCAAGCCCAGCACATTCACATCGGATTTGGTCGTGCCGATCAAGGTGCCGCGCAAGGCATTGCCGGGAGCGGTTCCGCTTTGGTCGACGGTGCGGGTGTCGTTGAACAGGTGGCCGAAGGACAATTTCAAATCCATTTCCGGTGTGGCGCGCCAGGTGACGCCGGCCGCGACCCAGGTGCGGTCCGCATCGGGAATGCGCGGCGCCAGGGTGGCGGACGGTACCGGCGTCTGATCCAGGGCCGCGCCCAGCCGCAAAGTGATATCGTCGCTGGCGGCATATTCGGTGCCCAGCGACATCATCCAGCTGCTTTTCCAGTTGGTGATCGTCACATCGTTCGGCTGCACTGGATTGCCCGCCACCGCGGTCAGATTCTTGAAGCTGGACCAGTCGGTCCAGTCCGCGGTCGCCAGCAAGGTCCAGCGCTCCATGAATTGCTTGCGCAATCCGAGGCTCAGTTCGGCGGGCGTGGCCAGCTTGGCTTTGGCGGACGTGTTGGAGAGAAGGGTGGTGGCATTTCTGATGCCCGCGCCCAGGCCAAAATTGTCCAGCGCAAAGCTCCAGGTTCCGCTTAGCGTGTGATGCACGATCGAGCGATAGGAAACACCCAGGGTCCAGCCGTCATCGAGCTCTGCGCGCGCGCCCAAGACATAACCATAACCCCATCCCGATGCGCTGATGGTGGACGAGCCGTCCATGCCGCCGGGAACCGATCCCGGAATTGAAGACAGAGCGCCCAGGGTGCCGATATCGACCGCGCTGGACAGCGTGCCCTTGGCATATTGTGCCTGCAGGCCGCCCGCGATGGTGATGCCCGGCGCCACGTCATACGCAACGACCGGCGCGATATCGATGGTGGCGAGCTTGGAACCCAGCGCGTGATAGCGGCCGGACCATCCGTCGGGATAACGGGTGGAAAGACCCCAGGGCACCGAAACCGAAACACCGACCGACCAGCGATCGTCCAGGCGCTGGCGGATCGCGATGTCGGGAATGATCGCGTTGCGGATGAAATCCTTTGGGTTTGCGTTGCCGCCCGCGGGCGTGCCGGCGGCCGTGAGCGCGGTCGTATAATTGGCGGAAGAGCCCGGCATGATCGAAACCGCGCTGAGCGCGAAATCGCCGCCTTGGGTTCCTGCGGCCGCGGCCGGATTGTAGGAAAGGAAACCCGCATCGCTGGCGGTGGCGGCGGCGCCGGCATAAGCCTCGCCCATCGCTTCGGTACTGTGTTCGCGCAGCCCGAAACCTGCCGCTAGGGCAGGGGTTGTGGGCAGGAGGCAAATAAGAACTAACGTTTGACGACGCATACTGGTCCCCCGGGTGGCCGGTTCGCGGAATACGCCCGCGGGCCCATGCTTCCGCGCAGGGTATAAAGATTTTGTTAACGCTGTCGGTTTGCCAGTTTGTTTACCCACCGCGACCTAATGTTTTGGCGTGGAGGGCCCGGGTTTTCCCCGTCCGAATGACCCATGAGTGACAGTAATATGGCGTCTGACGCGTTGGCCTATTCGCGGATATGGCTGCGCTTCTTTGATCCGGAGACCGAGCGTCGATTCGCGCGCCGGGCGCTGCTGGATTCCATGTTCTTCATCCGCATCTACATGCTTGCGGGCACGGTGCTCTACATCCTGTTCGGATGGCTGGACGCCAAGGTCAGCGGCGATGCGCTCACCACGGTCTATATCATCCGCTATGCGATCTGCTGCCCGATCCTTTTGACCAATTTCGCGCTCTCCTTCACGCGCTATTTCGAGAAAGTCGGCCAATATGTGCTGGCGATGCAGATGGCCGTGTCGGGTCTGGGCGTGGTGGCGATGACGGCGATCATGCCGGCGCCGTTCAACAGCAACTATTATGCCGGCGTGATCATGGTGGTGATCTATTGCGGCAGCTTCATCCGCGTGAACTTCATCACGACCGTTTTGATTTCGCTGATGCTGGTCATGGCTTATGAGCTTTCGGCGGTCGTTCTCAATCCCCTGTCGATGATCAACCTGATCTCGAACAATTTCTTCCTCTTGATGGCGACCGGCGTCGGCCTATTGTCCAGCTACATCCAGGAGACCCAGACGCGCAAAGGCTATATCGCGCACCGGATCATCGAAGAGAAGAACGAGATCACCAATGTGCTGCTGGTGGAGGCCAACAAGGCCAACCATTCCAAGAGCGAATTCCTCGCCAATATGAGCCATGAGCTGCGCACGCCGCTGAACGCCATCATCGGCTTCTCGGACATCATGGACAAGGAGACTTTCGGGCCGGTGGGGAACGAACGTTATGCCTCCTATGTGAAGGACATCGCGGGCAGCGGCCATCATCTGCTTTCCATCATCAACGACATTCTCGATCTGGCGAAAGCGGAAGCCAACAAGCTCAATCTGGACGAGCGCGAGATCGATCTGGTTCAGGTCGCGGCGGAAAGCATCCGCATGTGCGAACCCAAGGCGCAGCAGGCCGGTATCACCGTCGCGCTCAAGCCTTGCGCCGAAGAGATCATCGTGCGGGCGGACGCCAAGCTGATGCTGCAGATTCTGCTCAACCTGGTCTCAAACGCCGTCAAATTCAGCCACGAAGGGGGCGATGTGGAGGTCACGCTGGAGCAGGCCGCGGATCGTTCGGTGTCGGTGACCGTCCGCGACCATGGCATCGGCATTGCCGCCACCGACATCGAGCGTGTGCTCAGGCCGTTCGAGCAGGTGGAGGATTCGCGCACCCGTGCTCATGGCGGCACCGGGTTGGGCCTGCCTTATGCGGTGAAACTGGCCGAACTGCATGGCGGCGCGCTCTGGATCGAAAGCCAGGTCAATATCGGCACGTCCGTGAGAGTGGTGCTGCCGCGCGAGCGCTTCGTCGCCTTGCGCCAGGCGGCCAAGAACGCCAGTCTCAAGCTCGCGGTCTGATCCTCAAGGCTTGCGGATGAAAAGCAGCCGCACGCGGCCGGTCTTTTCCGTTTCCGTCCAGCATTCCTTCGCGTTCAGGCCTTCGGACCATCCCAGCATCTCCACTTCGCCGCGATATTGTAGGGTCCAGTCCGCGATGAACTCCATCGGCCAAAGATTGGAAAGCGCCGTCTCATTCATGTTGCCGATGATCAGAAGGCCGCCGGGCACTAGCGCGTCGTAGAGCCGGCGCACCAGCATGCGGGCGCGGCGGTCGCTGAGATAGTCCAACAGGCCGACCGAGTAGATCATGTCCTGCGGCGGCACCGCCTGCAGCCCGCCATTGGCGCGCAGAATGTCGGTGAAAGAGATATTCAGGCATTGAACATGGGCGCTGCCGGCCAGCTTGAGCAGGGGCGGATAGGCGCGGTCATAGGCATAGCCCAGCGCCTGGGTTTCCTGATCCACCAAGGTGAATTCGACCTTGCCGGCGCGGGCATGCGGGCCTTCCAGGAAGGTCTGGATTTCGCGCGCCGGACCGCTGCCCAGGCTGAGAATGCGGGCCGGACGGTCCTGCCCGTAAGCGCGCACCGTTTCGGCGATCTTGCCGCGCACCACCTGCATGCGGGTGTCGATGCATTCGGCCACTTCCAGGCCCAGCCGATGGATCAGCTGCTGATAGACGCTGGAGCCGAGCTTCTCCCAGTCATAGACCTGATTCATGATCTGGAAGTCGCCGGGATATCCCAGCGGCTTGGCGTAGGAGCGGTCCCAGATCGCGCCCGCCCGCATTTCGGGGGTCAGCACCAGTTCGGTGAATTCCTTGGTGGCCTCGCGCTCTTCGCGGCTCCCCATCACCCCGCGCACGATATCGTTGCCCGTCAGCCAGAAGCCGCGCCATTGCTCGATCAGCCGGCCTTCGCAGGCCTCGAACGCGCCGACATCGTCAAAGGCCTGGGAAAAACTGTCGGCGAGATGAATGTTCCTGTCGAGCAGCGTGCGATAGGATCGGAGTACGCCCAGCACATCCGCGCAGAAGGCGCGATATTCGCGCGGCACCAGGGCGCTGCGCTCCGCCGACAGAAAGCTGCCATTGGCCGCGATCTGCGCCTGCACATTGCGGCTGAGCAGCCGGTCGAAATCCACATAGGAATCCACCAGGCTGAAGGCCAGCTTGGATCCGAACACGGTGCTTTCGGTACGGCAGACCTTGGCACGCCCTTCGAAGATCGACAGGCCGGCCTGCTGGAAGATCAGGGGGACGGTTTCGCCCAGCGACAATTCCTCATCGATCGCTTGCTTGGCGACCACGGCAATGCCGGTCAGGCTGATATCGTGAAGCTGATAGCTATGGGACTTCACCCGCACCTTGGGCGGGTTGTTCGGAAACAGCTTGCGTGCGTCATAACGGGTGGGGCGGAACCAGATTTCTTTTCCGCTCGAACCTTTAAGTTCTTCATAGGCAAGCATTGTCTGCACCCAAAATATGGTTTGCGCGAATGCTTCCTCGACGCCACCCCGTTTCTGCCGGCGAGCCGGCCCATTACCCGATCCCTGGCGATGCTTGAGTCGTTTCCGACCGCCCGCTCTAGAGTTAATAAATGGTTAATACCGTACGGAAATAGTTAACGTCAAGTTTTTTCAGCGTAATTTGGCGCGGTCATGCTGGAAAAGCGTGGTTTATGCGGGCAAATCGTCCGTAGACGGCTGATTGTCACGCGATTGCAACTGCTGCGAACAATGTTCGCGATCAATGGCGCCGGTTGATCCGGGACGCGGCATTGAGGATGCCCAGATATTCCATGATCGCGCCCGACATCACCTGGGCCTGATGGGCGATTTCCGGAATGGCGGTGATCTCCCACCAATGCCCTCGCGTCAGGGCGCCCATCGCCAGCAATGAGGGCTGGGCGATGCCGCTCTTGTCCAGCACGCGGTTCTTCGCATCCACGTCCAAGCCGACACCGGCATCGGTGCCGCGCGCCAGCCGCGATGCCACCAAATTCTCGATCAGATGGTCATGCGTCTTTTCCGGATTGGGATTGGGGCCGGTGCAATTGATGACATGTTCCACCCTCAGCTCGGTGACATGCACGCCGCGCGCGATCGTCGCGATCATGCCGCTTTCCATCGGCTTCAGGTGCCGGAGCCGGCCTTTGACGATATGCAAATTGCGGCTCAGGCTATGCCCCAGATATTCGCCCACCCTTGGCGCGAGCCGGTGACGGTGGATATTCCACTGCGTGACGCCATGGCGCAGAAAGCGTTTTTTCTCGTGCGGCGGGAGCGACAGCCAGATGCCCGGCCAGTGTGGCCGCATCGCGTCCATCAGGCCTTGCCAGCGCGCGGGTTCGGGCGCGCGTCCCAATTGATCGCGCATGGCTCGCAACAAACCCAGGATGGTTTTGGGAAAAGGCCGCGGCAAGGGCTGGCTGGGCAGGGGCTCCACATGGCGCTGCGGCAGGAGCCCATGACGCGACAGAAGATGAATTCTTGCCGCGTGCCCACGATCCTTCAAGCTGATCACGGCATCGATCGCGGTCAACCCGCTGCCCAGGATCAGAACGTCCTGATCCTTTTCCACGACATGTTCCGCCCAGGGATTGTCGCAGATGCGCGCGCGGAGCTTTCGCGCATGATGCGGAGCAATTGGCGGCGGCAGGTCATTTCCCGTCGCCAGCGCCACAAGATCGGCGGTCACCGCGCCGCCATCATAGGCCACGATCCAACCCAGATGTTTCTTCATGAGGCTTTTGACGTCACCCCGGATGAAACGGACTTCCAGATCCGGATTGGCTTTCAGCGTGGTTTCCAGAAGCTCGGACAAATAGGCGCCATAAAGCGCGCGCGAGACAAATCCGTGCGGCCAGTCCCGCGCCGCGATCCCATGGCCGTCCAGCCATTGCACGAATTGGTCCGGGCGATTGATGTCGGCGGACATGCGGGCGGCCGGCACGTTCAAGAGATGATTGGGATTGGCGGTGGAATAAGCGATACCGCGTCCGGCATGGCTGTTCCTGCCGATAACGACAATGGAAAGTCCCTGTCCGGCCTGGCGTGCCAGGGCGCATACCAGCAAAACTGCGCTTGCGCCGTCACCGCACACGATAAGAGTTCTGCGGCTCATGGAATGTTGCGGGCGTCCGGCAAGGAAATAGATAAAGCCACTCCGAAATTTTCCTCCAACAGAAAACTGAAAGCGGCTTCGCATGGAACGTGCGCGCAACCGGCCAGCTTTCTTTTCACAACGAAGAAATATCACAAGGACATGATGTTGCCGTAATTGATATTTCTCAGCCGCGCATATCCGTGAGATTGCCGTTCCGTCATGCGTGATCCGGCCTTACGCAAAATTTACGCGACGTCGCTGAATGGAAAATGTCAGCGTTTATGGACAGTTACATCATCCGGGGATGTGCTGCCGTTTTTTATATTTTGTTCCATCGCTTTTTTGGCTATACGACATTCCATGCCTGCCGCATCTGTCGGGGGCATATGAGAATGGCGCAGTTTTTTAACGCGCCTCCAGCCGAAGCGATCCCAGGTCGATAATCCTAAGGGTCCCGGCTATTTCGCTGAAGGATTTGTTGTTTTGTCCGACGGAAAGCCGCTTGTCAGCTCTGCGATCGCGCTCAGCATGCGCTCCGTGGCCGCGCCAGCGCCATTGCCCCTCCGGAATTTTGTCCGGCTGCTGCTTTTGGGTGGCGCGACTTTGGCCATGATCGCGGCGCTGCATCAGCTCCGCGCGCCGTCCTTGCCTGTATCCGCGCCCGACATGGCGGTGGAACGCGCTGTCGAAGCGGCGATCCCGGAGCCCGTGAAAGTTTCCGTCTTCGCGCAGGAGCAGGCGATGACGCCGTCCGCCCTGATGGCGCGCTGGGAACCGGCGATCCAGGAAGCCTCCCGCAAATTCAAGATTCCCGCGCAATGGATCCGCGCCGTGATGCGCCAGGAAAGCGGCGGGCGCACCATGCTGGCGGAAAATCTTCCCATCGTGTCATCGACCGGCGCGATGGGGATCATGCAGCTGATGCCGGGAACCTATGCCGAGATGGCGGCGCAATACGGCCTGGGCGCAGATCCGCACAATTCGCGCGACAATATCCTGGCGGGCGCCGCCTATCTCAAATGGCTGAAGTCCAAATACGGCTATCCCGCCATGTTCGCCGCTTATAATGACGGGCCGGGCAATATCGAGGATCATCTGCATCGCGGACGCCCGCTTCCGGCGGAAACGCGGGGCTATATCGCCCATATCGCGAAATCGCTGGACGACAAGACGGTCGCCGCCGATCTCGCCAAAGTGGCGTTGACGCAACCGGACGGCACCAAAGTGACCATCGATGCCCATCAGGTGAGCGCGGTTCATCCCGCCATTCCGGGCATCTATGCGGCGTCGGTGAAATCCGTGGTGACTGTCGGCAAGCTCAACCGCGGCATCCGCGAGGATCTGGCCGAAGCCACCGCGCTGCTGCGCAGTCATGGCGCCAAGCTCTAGTTGATGCGGCTGGTGCCGCTTTCCGCGGCATGGCGGATGCGGCTCTCGTCCAGGTCCAGTTCGCGCTCGATGCGCCGCCGCGCTTCGTCGTCCAATGCATTATTCTTGTAAAGGTCGGCGATCGCGCTTCGCTCGGCGTCAAGAAATTCCAACTGCAGGGCGGTGGAGCGGGCGACCGCTTCGCCGCTTTCCAGGTCGCGGCAGGC
>JAFECO010000389.1 GCA_018242085.1 Pseudomonadota bacterium | reverse complement strand
TCCTGCCGCGCATTCAAATTTCCCGGCACGCCCGAGGCCAGATGCTCGGCAAAGCCCAAAATGGTGTTGAGCGGCGTGCGCAACTCGTAAGAGACATGCTTGATGAAGTCGGATTTGAGCCGGTCCGCGGCTTCCAGCGCGTCATTGCGGTCGCGCAAGGCCGTCTCGATACGGAACCGGTCGGTGACATCGGCGAAGGTCACCAGGCTGGCGCCGTCGGGCAGGGGCGCCAGGCCCAGCGACAGGATGGAGCGGTCGTTGCGCTCCACTTCGCCCAGATCGTGCGCGATCCCCGCTTCGGAGATGATCGCCTGGATCACCCGGTCCCACATCGCCCCGTCGCCGAATTTGGCGGTCGATAAAGCGGCGATGGCGCGCACATGGGGATCGCCGCGCAATTCTTCCGGGCTCAAATCCCAGATGCGGGCGAAGGCGGCATTGTGCAGTTTCAGCCGCCCATCGGGGCCGAACACCGCCACGCCTTCCAGCAAGGTGTTCAAGGTCGCGGACTGCACCTTGATCAAGGTGTTGTAGTTGGATTCCAGATTCAGCTTTTCGCTGACATCTTCGTAGAGAAAAGTGAGGCCGCCGAAGGGATGGGGCTGGCTGACCACCCGCATCGTCTGCCCGCCAGGGATGTGCCAAAGCTCTTCGGTGGTGCGGTCGCGGCTTTGATAGAGCGCCAGGCGGCCGCGCTTCCAGGCCTGGTAATCGCGCTGTTCGGGAAGCTTGCGGGCTTCGCGCAGCCGGTCGAGGATTTCCCCATCGCTGGGATGACTATTGAGCCAGTCTTCGGAAAATCCCCAGACCCTGGCGAACGCGCGATTGTAGAAAGTGAGCTTCTGATCCTTGCCGAAAATTGCCACCGCGGTGGCCAGACGGTCCAAGGTATCGACATGGGCATCGACATGCTGCTGCAGGCGCGCTTCCGCCGCGGCCACATCGGTGACATCGACGGCGGTGCCAATGATGCCGGCATCACCCAAAGGAATTTCCGTGAAGGTGATGGCGCGGCGCTGGCCGCCCACCACGGCGAAACGCCGGGCTTCCAGCACGCTGTTCTGGCTGCGGGCGGACGCGGCCAGATCGCGCTCGGTTTTGTCCAGCGCCATTTGACCGGCCCGCGCGGCATCGAGATCGGCGGCGCCCGCCGAGGTGAGGAAAGCGTGATTGCCCCAGCTCAGCGCCAGGCCCTTGTCGCGCAGCCAGACCGGGATCGGCAGCGCATCCAGAATGGCGCGGAAATCCGCGGCGGCGGCTTCGACCGCCACATCCTCCAGCCAGACCGCCGCCATGGCGCCTACGGCCCGGCCGCGCGCGATCAGTTTGCGGCCGCCCGCGTCGCTGACGGGCAGGCGGAAGGCGACGCCGCGATCTGACAGATCGTCCAGCGCCGTGGAAAGCGCCAGCGCGTCCGGACCTTTCAAGCAAGACTCCAGCGATTGTTCGCCGCCGCCATAGGAGAAGGGGCGGGAGCCGTCGCGGCTCCACACCACCAAGGCTTCGCGCCCCGCGCTCAGAAGCGCGTCCCGTTCGCCCACCACGCTTCGGGTGCGCGCGCCGGTGACGCGCAAGGCGCGGCGAAGGCGCTGGGCGCTGCGCTGCTCGGCCAGGGCCCAAAGCGAGGCGGCAATCGCCAATGCCACCGCCCCCGCCGCCAAAGCGCTCAGGACCACCAGGCGGCCGCCATCCAGGCCGATCAGCATATCGGCGGGGTTGGCCGCCCAGGCTGGAGACGGCAGGCCCCAAGGCAGGCTCAGGCCCAAGGCAAGCCAAAGCCTGGATACGCCTCGCCTCCTATGCCCCTGGATGGGACCCATGTCCTCTTGTCCCCTCGAACCCGCCGCAAAGGCCGAATCACTGTAGAATCAACAAGATACCGGGAGGTGGCCATCCGGCATAGGGATTGTGGTTAATAAAGTATGAAAATCTAAATACGGCCCACAGATCCGGGTTTTGGGCTTTTCCGGATTACCGAGTCCGATCAGGGCGTTAAGGATTGTTACCGGGCACCCTCAGCTGGGCAGCCAGTTTTTGTAATAAGGCCGGGGCCGGTAGCCCTTGGCGGTCATGCAGCGGCCATAGATCGCGTTGTAAGTCCGGTTGCGCTGATACCGCGTCCCTTCCATGCCCCTGGGATTGTAAGTGAGATAATCCTGCGCCTGGAGGCGGCAGCCATTGTCGTCCCGCTCGAA
>JAFECO010000388.1 GCA_018242085.1 Pseudomonadota bacterium | reverse complement strand
ATACCGAAGGGGCCGCGCCCGATGGGCCGGCCCCTTCGTTTCTCTCAGCGGTCCGCGCGGGCCGCCTCCAATCCCAACAGATCCGACCAGCGCCAGTCGCTCGTGCCAATGGCGAAGCGCGTGGTTCCGTCCGCCAGCGACAGCAGGATCAATCCGTGCTCGCGCTTATGGCGGCAGGCTTCCGGCGCGAAGGCCAGGTCCCAGATGATCGCTTCGCGCACGGCCGACAGGCCCTTGCCCTCTTCCTCGCCCGACCGCACCCAGTCCCCGTTCCACAACATCACCGACTTGCCCAGCCGGTTGGCGCCGATCACGGCATTGCGCACCAAGGGATCGCGCCGAAGCGCCCGCTGCACCAGCTTCGCCGTGTCGCATTCCCCGCCGCCGCCGCCGCCGCCCGCTCCATCATCCTCGACCCCGGTCGCGCCCGCGATCTGAGACGCGCTCAAAAGGTCCGATGTGTCCGGCACGGTCGTTACGGTGATGGACTTGACCGGCGCAGGCGCGGTCGGCTGCAACAGCACCGGTTGCGTGGACGGCTCCGGATCACCAGCCTTGAGCTTGGCGTCGTCGGGCGGGCCTGGCGGCTCCGGCTTGGACAGATTCACGAAGGTGATCGACAGGGACGAAGGCACGGCGCGCGCGGCGGGATGCTCGGCCCGAGGCCAGAGCAGCGCCGTGAACACCAGCACATGCGCCGCCACGCTGACGGCCCAGGCGAGCGGCCGGCCCCCCCGCCGGTCGGGCTGGGGACCACCGCTGAACAATTTCCGGCCGTCCTGGAGCATCGGCATTTCGCCATGATCTTCCAAAGCCGGACTGTCGCTCCTATTCATTACCATTCCAGAAAGCCGACCCGCAGAAGAGCATGAACCTGCGGCAGGACCGTGGCGCGCTGCATTGGGCTGACGGGCAATGGCGCAATTAAGGCAGTACCAATTGTAACAAAGAGCCACAAATTGGACGCAATCGTTACCGGCCCTGCCGCGCCGCAACGGCGGTCAGAAAGGCCGCATAACTCCAGGCCAGATGTCTTGCCGATGTCTGCGCGCCGGTGGTCTGGTCGAATTGCTCCGACAGATCGCCCGTTGGCGGCGTAAAGGCCCTGATGGTTTCCAGATAGGCGTCACCGCGGGCGCGGTCGCCGCTGCGGTAGCAGAATTCCGCCGCGCCCAGGGTCGAAAAATAATAGGCGCCGCCGGAATAATATTTGTCGCCCGCATACCGGCCCAGCGCCGGCGCCCGGCCGGATCGACGGCTCCGGTTGATGGCATAGCTGGCGTCGAACAACGCCTCCAGCCGCGCCAAGGTCGCGGTGTAGCGCTCGCCTGTCACGCCAGCATGAATGGCGGCCAGGATGACGGCGCAATCCAACAGCTTTTCCGGCGCCCCGCCTTCGACCTTGCGCGAGCGGATATAGGCCGCGCCCTCCATCCAAAATTCGTCCAGCATGGCTTCGATCGCGGCCGCCTCGGCGCCACATCGCTCGGCATCCGCATGCGCGCCGCGCGCCGCAAGCCATATCGCGCCGTCTTTCAGCGCCGCCGCCGAAACGCGCAGCGTATAGGCGTGCAGGCCGAACTCTTCCTCCCAGATGTCGAAGCAAGGCCGGCGCGCATGGGTCAGCACGAAAGCAAGATCGTGACGGACCAGGGTCGCGGCATCGCCGTCCGCGCCCCAGCGCATCAAAGTGAGGGCGCGCAGCGCCGGGCCGTCATGCTGGGGCCGCGGCCAATCGGTGATGTCCAACGTGCCGTCCGGATTGACCCTGGTTTCGGCCGCGATCGCTGTGCCGTGCGCGGCATCCAGATCCTTGCGCAGGAAACGGGCAAAATCCGGCGCCGCGGCATCACGCCAATCGGGCATCGCGCGGCGTCCGTCCAGTGTCTCCAGATCCAGGCTGAAGCGCACGAAATCCTGGAACAGGCTATCGGCTTTGGGCAGATCGGCCCTGAGCAGGCGCAAGGCATCGATCACCGCTGCGCTGTCGCGATACCAATGGAAAAAGTAATCGGGATCGGGGTTATAGGCCGCCAACACCGGCGAAGCCACCACCGAGCCTGGCCGTGGCTTGATCGCCTGCCCGAAATGGGGCCGCGTCTTGACGATATCGACGGGCGAAATGCTCTTCAGCATCATCTCGGCCGCATGATCCCACTCGCGGGCGATCCATTGTTCGAGGCTGCTCACACGCCCGGCCTCGCAAAACCCAACC
>JAFECO010000387.1 GCA_018242085.1 Pseudomonadota bacterium | reverse complement strand
GCATAGCGGCAGCTGTTCCCACCACCACAGACGGTAAGGAGGTTCCCCCGAATGGGCACCGCCGCCAAGCCCAGCTTCAACTGGGAGCATGGCGAAGCCCGCAAAAGGCCGAGCGAGGCTGGGACCATGCCAAGGCACTGGCCGGCGATGTTCTGGGAGGGGCCTCGCCGCGCATTGTAGCGGTCGATCTGCCGGGGGCAGGGCGTTTTTACCGGCTGCGGGTGACAGTGACGCAAACCGGCTCTGGAGGGCTCTGTGTGGCTCTGGCGGCCAAGGGGCTGGATTGCATCCTTATTCATGATTGACCGCCGCGCGGCGGGGTTTTCGCTGCCGCACAAACCCCTTATGGTGCGCGCCGCTCGAGGGATTGGTTTCATGATGCGTGGATATTGGGCAAGACGGATCGGCCTTGCCCTGGCAGTCATTTTGTACGGAACGGTACATTCTATCGCATCTCCTTGGGCCGAAGTCGGGGATAATCAGCTTCGGGGCGATATCGAGCTTCTGGCCGCCGCGGGGGTGATCGACGGAATTACCACCCATTGGCCCCTGCCGTGGCAAAGCATCGTCAAGGATTTGCGGGACAACCCATTGGCCGGCCAGCCGGCTTCGGTGCGGGCGGCAGCGGCCAGGATCCTGGCGCGGGCCCGTGCCGAAAACCGTCCCGGCCTGTCCGCGTCGCTAAACATCGACGCCACCAACAGGCCGGGCCTGGTCTATGGCTTCGACGGAATGGGGCGCGGCGAGGGCCAAGCGCAATTCGTTCTTGATTACAATTCCCAATCCACCGCCGCCCGGCTGGCGATCGGAGGCATCACGCAGAATTTCCGGGGCAACGGCACCAAGCTGATGCCCGATGAATCCTATATCGCGCAGAAGGCCGGCCCGCTGCTGCTCTATGGCGGATACATGTCGCAATGGTGGGGGCCGGGCTGGGTATCTGCTCTTTCGCTGTCCAACAATGCCCGGCCGATGCCGAAGATCGGGCTGGAGCGGCTGGATACATCTGCCTCAACCTGGCCGATCCTGCGCTGGCTGGGGCCGTGGCAGGCGCAGTTCTTTGTCGGCATGCTGGACGGCCCGCGCCTCCAGCGCGATACGTTCTACAATGGATTGCGTTTTACTTTTAATCCCGCGCCTGGACTAGAGATCGGTTTGGCGCGGACTGAGGAGTTCTGCGGCCAGGGGCATCCTTGTGCGCCGATACGGGACTATTTTGACTTCAACAACGATCCGGCGCACACGAATAAGACCAATGATCAAGGGCTCTTCGATATCAAATATAGTCGTGTATTGGGCGGCGTTCCGGCCCAGATCTATATGCAACTGATGAACGAGGATTCGTCTCCAATCACGCATTCGGGGACGAGCCATCTGTTTGGCGCGAGCATCTTTATTCCGACCAAAGCCAATCCCGTCCGACTGACGGCTGAATATAGCGACAGTGTTTCGACGCGTAATATTTTCAGTTTTGGCGATGATCTCTATGGCTTCTCCTATACCAATGGGACGTTTTTCGATGGCATGCGTTATCGGGGTCGCACGATCGGTTTCAGCTTGGATGACGATTCCCATTTGCTATCGCTGCAAGGCTCCTGGAGCGATTCCCGCGGGCGCTTCTATGAGTTGAGCCTTCATCACGCCAATGTCAGCAACAGTCATTCATTGGGCGCCAATATTCTTACGCCTACGCCAGTGACGATCAATCTGGCGGAAGCGCGCGTGTCTTTGCCGCTTCGCTGGATGAAGCTCGATCTGGCCGGGCGTCTGCAAGACGATCAGCTGAGGCCGCGTCACGGCTTCGCCGCGTCCTTCGAAGCCGGGCTGCGGATTGGCCTTTGATTTTCCGTCTTTGCGGGAAGCGCCTGCCTTAATCCCGACAAGACGTTCGTATCTGCTTTATCCAGGCTGGGGCATGAATTCGCGGCATGCGTGCGATAGAACATTTTGAGCATACCGTAAGCTGGGCGCGCGCGTATGAGCGGCATCTGTCGGCGATCTCGCTGGCGGGCGGGTTCGCCTTTGACAGTTATGCTTTCGGCCGCATCGACCGGCCCATGACGCAGGCCGTTTTTATCATCTATCTGATCCTTGCCGGCGCGACCATCGCAGTTCTGCATGCCTTGGAGTCGCGGCCGGACGACGCCAAGCCGTCCGCCCGCACGCGCACGATTTTGATCTTTGTGGCGCAGTTCGCGCTGGGCTGCCTGTTGTCAGGGTTC
>JAFECO010000386.1 GCA_018242085.1 Pseudomonadota bacterium | reverse complement strand
CCCAATCTTGCGGCCACGGCCCGCGCGCTTCTGGTCGAGCCGGACAATCTTCTGCTGAATTTGCGCTTCTTCGCGCTTTTCGCCAGCGCTGCTTTCAATCTTCTGCTGATCTATCTGGTGGTGGTGCGGACGGGGCCGGTGCGGCGCGCCTCGGGTCTCTTGCCCCGCCTTTGCGGATTTGCCGGCACCTTTCTGGGCGTGGGTATTTTGCAGCTGAAGCCGGTGACACTTTCCCTTTCCTGGCAAGCCACAGCGGCCGCGCTGATTTTCGTGGGCGCGCTGGGCTCGGCCATTGTGCTGGCGCGATTGGGCAAGGCCTTTTCCATCATGCCGGAAGCACGCAAGCTGGTGACGAGCGGTCCTTACGCCTATGCCCGCCATCCGCTCTATGCGGTGGAGTTCATCACCCTGGCGGGCACCGCGATCCAGTTCGCGCAGCCCTGGGCGGCCTTATTGGCGTTGGGTGTCGTCGTGCTGCAGATCGCGCGCACGATCTTCGAGGAGCGCGTTCTCACCGCTGCCTATCCCGAATATGAAAGCTACCGTCAACGCGTGAAGCGTTTTGGGTTGATCTAGCCTTCTGAATTACCGCAGCCTTCACAGGCCCGCCTCCCCCGCGTGCGCGCAGCGCACTGGTGGGGGAGGTGGCCGTAGCAGCGCTTGCGATGCGAAGGCCGGAGGGGGATTTTAAACGAACTCGACTTTCAGGATCTCGTAAGACCGCGCGCCGCCGGGCGCGGCGACTTCCACGGAATCGCCTTTGCTCTTGCCGATCAGCGCGCGCGCGATGGGCGAGGAGAGCGAGATGCGGCCTTTGCGGGCATCGGATTCCACATCGCCCACGATCTGGTATTTGCGCTTTTCGTCGGTGTCCTCGTCGACCAAGGTCACGGTGGCGCCGAACTTGATGCTGCTGCCGGACAATTTGGAAATGTCGATCACTTCGGCGCGGCCGATCTGATCTTCCAATTCCATCACGCGGCCTTCGATGAAGCTCTGGCGTTCCTTGGCGGCATGGTATTCGGCATTTTCCGACAGATCGCCATGGGCGCGCGCTTCCGCGATCGCCTTGATGATTTCATGGCGGTCCACATTCTTGAGATGGTTCAGCTCATCTTCCAGGCTCTTGAAGCCCGCAGCCGTCATCGGAATTTTTTCCATCGCCGTCAGTCCCGTTACCTTGGGCCAAAAGAACGCTCCAATCCGGCCGGATGGTCCGGAGGTGCGTCGTTTGGCTATATTAAAGTATTGATACAGCTGGATAATTTAAATTTTGGGTATCACCCAGCTCTTAAACTGTAAGACTGCAGGGGGGCGACTTCAAGAGACTGGCCCTTGAGCGCGGCGATGGCCTCGGTGGCAGCCTTAGCTCCAGCCATGGTGGTGTAGTATGGAACTTTCAGGGTCAGGGCGGCCCGCCGGATCGACGAGGAATCGGCCAAGGCCCGCGCGCCGTCGGTGGTATTGAAGACCAGGTGGATTTCGCCGTTCTTGAGCGCGTCCACCACATGGGGGCGGCCTTCCAGCACCTTGTTGATGGTGGCGACGGGTAATCCCGCGGCGGCCAGGGTGCGCGCGGTGCCGCCGGTGGCGACCAGCGAAAAGCCCATTTCGACCAGATCCCGGGCCGGGGCGGCGATCAGGTCCTTGTCGGCATCGCGGACGGAAATGAACACGGTACCACCCACCGGCAGCCGCGTGCCGGCGCCGATCTGGCTCTTGGCGAAGGCGCGGGCGAAATTGCTGTCCGCGCCCATCACTTCGCCGGTCGAGCGCATTTCCGGTCCCAGGATCGTATCCACGCCGGGGAAGCGGGCGAAGGGCAGCACGGCTTCCTTGACCGAGATGTGGCCGGGGCGCGGCGGCTTGAGATTAAAGCTCGCCAAAGTCTCACCCGCCATCACCCGCGAAGCGATGGCGGCGACGGGCAGGCCGATGGCCTTGGCGACGAAGGGAACGGTGCGGCTGGCGCGGGGATTGACCTCCAGCACATAGATTTCGTCATTTTGAATGGCGTATTGCACATTCATCAGTCCACGGACATTCAGCGCGACCGCCATCGCCTTGGTCTGGCGCTCGATCTCCGCCACGATGGCGGGCTTCAATGTGTGCGGCGGCAAGGAGCAGGCGCTGTCGCCGGAATGAACCCCGGCCTCCTCGATATGCTCCATGATGCCGGCGATGAAGACCTCGCTATTCACATCGCAGATCGCATCGACATCGACTTC
>JAFECO010000385.1 GCA_018242085.1 Pseudomonadota bacterium | reverse complement strand
GGCGCCGTCGCCGGACGGATAAAGCTGGTCCGGCGCGGCTTCGGCCGAACAGATCAGCTTGACGCCCTGGTCGTAGAGCGTGTCGATCAGAA
Source organism: Pseudomonadota bacterium (assembly GCA_018242085.1). Taxonomy (GTDB): domain Bacteria; phylum Pseudomonadota; class Alphaproteobacteria; order Micropepsales; family Micropepsaceae; genus Rhizomicrobium. Next base: position 2,143 of record JAFECO010000385.1, on the reverse strand, counting down.
GCACGAAACGCCGTGCCGCATCGCGGCGCTTCGGATCCAGCGCCGGAATGCGATCGACCAGCACGGTATGGAACTGGCGGGCGATCTCCAGATAATCCGCCGCCGCCAGCGGCTTCTCGCAGAGATCGGAAAAGGAAAAGCGCGCCACGCCCCGCGCCGCTTCGGGCACCAGCAAGCTGCGGCCGAAAACCGTCAGGCGCATGGGCTTGCCATCAGCGCTGTCGGTGAGGCGCTGCCATGCCGCATCCATCGCCGCCCCGGTCTCCCGCGACAGCGGCACCAGATAGACCGGATACCCGGATAGCCGGTGCAGGCGGTAATCGACCGGACCGCTCAGCTTCAGCACCTCCATGCGGGTTTGGATCAAGGCGATGAAGGGCAGGAACAGCTGCCGGTTGAGCCCGCCTTCGTAAAGATTTTCCGGCGCGACATTGCTGGTCGCCACGATCACGGTGCCCGCTTCCAGCAACTGCTCGAACAGCCGGCCCAGGATCATCGCGTCGGCGACATCGGTGACCTGGAATTCATCGAAGCACAAAAGCCGGGCGTCAGCCGCCAGCGCGCGCGCCACCGCCGGAATGGGATCGCTCACTTCCGGCCTGGCGCGCTCGGCATGCAGCCGGGCATGGACGTCGGCCATGAAGGCGTTGAAATGCACGCGGCGCTTGGGCTGGGCGGCGGCGTCCGCGAAGAACAGATCCATCAGCATGGATTTGCCCCGTCCCACATCGCCCCAGATGTAAAGCCCGCGGGGCGGCTTGCCGCGGCCGAGGAAGGAAAATCGTCCGGGCCGGTATTTCGCCAGATGACGGGCCAGAACGCCAAGCTTTTCCGCCGCAGCTTGCTGGGCCGGATCGGGCTTCAGCGCGCCGTCCGCCAGCGCCTTGCGGTAGCGCGTCATCAACAAACGCCAGATCCATCCCGTGAATTTCTTCCCCCGCGCGGCGAAGCCGCTGGCGGGGGAAGATGTGCGGTAGCGGGCTTGCCCGCGTGCCGCACAGATGGGGGAAACAAAAAAGTCACGCCCCTTCCACCACGAGTATTTCGCCCATGCTGGCCTTGCGGCGGAATTCGGCCGCCGCCTGATATTCGGGCGAGCGATAGCACGCCATGGCGACATCGTAGCTTTCGAACTCGATCACCACATTGCGGCCGCGCGCGGGTCCTTCGACCCCTTCGCAGCGCCCGCCGCGCACCAGGAATTTGGCGCCATATTTCTGATAGGCCGGGGTCGCCGCCGCGACATAGGATTTGTAAGTCCCCGCGTCCGCCACATCGATGCGCGCGATCCAGTAGCCCTTCGCCATCAGGCGGCCCGGAGCAATTTGCGGTTGACCAGGCATTCGGCGATCTGCACCGCGTTGAGCGCGGCGCCCTTGCGCAGATTGTCCGAAACGATCCAGAGCGACAGGCCGTTTTCGACCGTGGGATCCTTGCGGATGCGGCTGACATAGGTGGCGTCCTCGCCGGCGCATTCGATGGGCGTGGCGTAGCCGCCATCCTCGCGCTTGTCGACCACCAGCACGCCCGGCGCTTCGCGCAGGAGGGCGCGGGCTTTTTCGGCGGTGATGGGCTTTTCGAATTCCAGATTGACCGCTTCGCTGTGACCGACGAAGACGGGCACGCGCACGCAAGTGGCGGTGACCTGAATGTCGGGATCCAGAATCTTCTGGGTCTCGACCATCATCTTCCATTCTTCCTTGGTATAGCCGGAATCCAGGAAGACATCGATGTGCGGAATGACGTTGAAGGCGATCTGCTTGGGGAATTTCTCCACTTCCACCGGATCGGCCACGAACACCGCGCGGGTCTGGCGGAACAATTCGTCCATCGCTTCCTTGCCCGCGCCGGAAACCGACTGATAGGTGGAAATCACCGCCCGCTTGATCACGGCATGATCGTGCAGCGGCTTCAGCGCCACCACCAGCTGGGCGGTCGAGCAGTTGGGATTGGCGACGATGCCTTTCTTGATGTCGCTCAGGGCGTCGGCATTGACTTCCGGCACCACCAGCGGCACCTGCCGGTCCATCCGCCAGGCGCTGGAATTGTCGATCACGATGGCGCCCTGGGCCGCGATCTTGGGCGACCATTCCTTGGAAATGGCGCCGCCCGCCGACATCAGGCAGATATCGGTGCCTTTGAA
>JAFECO010000384.1 GCA_018242085.1 Pseudomonadota bacterium | reverse complement strand
TCCGCCACCAGGTCGGGCCAGTCGGCGCGGCCGATGCCGGCAAAGCCGTCGAAGGTCATGCTGGCCCTGGTGCCCGCGCCCGTGGCCTCCAGCGCCAGCGTCAGCCGCGCCGGATGCTGCCAGCCCTGGCCTTCCTCCATCCAGGACAGGATCAGCCAGCCTTCGGGCACCATGTCCAGCACCGTGCCGCTGACCCAGGTCTTTGCGTCCGGGCCCAGGAAGCGGAAGCGGCCGCCCACGCGAAGATCGATGTCCAGATCGGGGCTGATCCAGCGCCGAAGCCCGTCCTGGCTGGCGAAGTAACGCCAGACCTTGCCGGGCGCGGCCCGGATTTCAAGAGAGCGGGTGACTTTGCACGGGACCAAGGTCATGAGATTATATCTTACCAATCGGTAAGATGTTATAGGGCGTGTTTTGCGGAGCGTCAAGCGGGGCGCGTCATGCCGGGCCGGGTTCGAGCGTCATCCGCGATCTGCTTTTCTTTCGCAGAGGCTTGGATTACCGTGCCGGCCGTAGCGGGGGTTGCGTCTGATAAGCCGCTGGGTTGGGGCCAGACGTGAAGCTATTTTTTGCCCGATGGGCTTTGCTCGCCGCTTGCGCGTGCCTTTCCGGTTGCGCGGCGCGCAATGTCGTTCCCGTGGCGATGACGCAGCAGGGCGACGAGATGCTGGACTGCGCCGGGCTGGGCCGCCAGATCGCGGCCAATGAAGCCGCCGCCGCCCGCTTCCTGCACCAGGACAAAAAAGTCGAACAGGCCAACACCGCCCGCAATGTCGGCAGCGTGATTCCGGGCGTGGGCCTTTTTTTGGTCCTGTCCACCGATCTTTCCAACGAAGAACAGATCATGGCGCGCGCCCTGATCGACCGGGACGAGCAGCTGCGGTTTCTGGCGAAGCAAAAGCAATGCACATTTTAAAAAGGGGAGTGACTGACATGATTTCGACATCGTTACTGCGCCAAGGCGGCCGCCTGGCGATCATCACCGTTGCCGCCATCCAGCTGGCGGCCTGCGCCACCGCCGCCAAGCCCGAAGCGATGGTCGCGACCATGCCCGCAACGGCCCAGCCTTTCCCGCAAAGCCTGCAGCATGCCATGTGCGTGCGCACCGTCTCCGGCGGCGAGAAGACCAACGCGCTTTGGGTTTCCAAGGTGGACGATCAGAGTTTCAAGACCGCGCTGACATCGTCCTTGGGCGGGGCGGGCCTGGTGGGAGAAGGTTCGGCCTGTACCTTTCCCGTCGATGTCAATCTTCTGGGCCTGTCTCAGCCGATCGCGGGTTTCGACATGACCGTGACCTCGCATGTGAACTACAAGGTTTACGATCCGGCGGGACAGCCCGTGGTGCTGGCGACGGTCGACACGCCCTATACCGCCAATTTCTCCGCGGCCTTTGTGGGAACCGAACGGCTGCGCCTGGCGAATGAAGGCTCGATCCGCACCAATATCGGCCAGTTCATGGACAAGCTGCGCCAGGCCGACATTAAAAGCGCGGCGCCGGTGACGGCGGCGGCTGGCGGAAACTGACGCCGGGGACCGGATGCGCGCCGCCCGCGAGCGCGCATCCGGCTACCAATCTAGAGCCGCTTGACCGCGATGTTCGCCCATGCCGGACCTTGCTTAAGCCGCTATCCTTTCGCGCTGGCGGCACAACTCCCAAGCAAGTCCCTGCGGAGCTGCTCCAGTGCCTGGGCAAGAGCGCGATTGAGAGCGCCTTGGGTTTCCCCATCTCCCGCACTCCAGTTCGGGGCTGTGTCCGTTCCCCGATAGATCTGATCGGTGGTGGAACCGCCGCGCTGACTGGCATGGACCCTGAGCACCACATCGGTGGTTTTGGCGCTGGCCATACTCATCACATAGCCCTTCAGCAGCTCTGTCTGGAGCATCAGATCAGGGCTGGTATCGACCAGCGAAATGCCGCCGGCCGCTCCCAAGCTTTCCAGGCCCGAACGCACCCACGCCGCGCTATCGACGGCGCGTACTGTTCTGCCGCCGATGGAGCCCATCGATTCTGCGTCTGAACGTTTGTCGACAACCTCACCAAGCTGTACGCGGCAAACCGGTCCCCCGCCACTTGCCGCCGGCTTCGCAATCGCTGAAGGCGGTTGGTACTGTGTGGACAAGGCAATCGGTTCGCTTTTGACGCAAGCCGCCAGAAGGAGGGGCAACGCCAGCGAGAAAAGCGGGATGACTGGCTGATGGGACGTTGTTCGCCAAGCCATCACGGCACCAGCATGGACGGCGTAAC
>JAFECO010000383.1 GCA_018242085.1 Pseudomonadota bacterium | reverse complement strand
GCTTCCAGAACCGCGGCACGGATCGCCGCATCGTCGGCGCGGGCATGGCGCTCATGGCCGCGGCCGCCTTGCCGCGTGCCGTCCGGATGGACGATGGTGCCGCTGCCGCGGATCGAGGTTTCGATTTTCTTCGGCTCGCTGCGCAGATAGATGGTGCCGGAGCCCGATAGATCCACATTCAAGGACTCCTGCGGCGCCACTTCGGCCTTGCCGCTGCCTTTGATGTCGACATCGACATTCTTGGCGGCGAGATCGCCCAGCCTCAGATCGCCGGAGCCTTTGACATCCACCGTCAGATTGTCGGTCCTGCCGTCGGCCTGAAGATCGCCCGATCCGGCGATCGAGACCTTCACGGCGGGTTGCGACAGGCCGCTCAACTGCACATCGCCGGTTCCCAACAGCGCGAAGCTTTTGAAGGTGCGGCGGCCCGGCAGGGTCACTTCAACCCGCTCATGCTTGCCGAGATGGAAATTGCCGTTGCAATCCAGGGAGACCAAGCCGTCCTTGACGCGGACATGGGCGATGAAATTGGGATCGCCCGCCACGATCAGCTGATCGCCGCTTCCGGCCTGATAATGCACATTGGCGGGCAGCGCGATGGCGGCGCGATCGCCATTGCCGTCCCAATTCAGGCTGCGGCTGGTGGCGGTCGCCATGGGCTGCGCGGTGACATCGCAGCGGGGCAGCTCGGCGAGATTCATCAGGTCGGCGCCAAAAACCGCATCGCCGATGGCATGACCGCCCAGGGCGAAGGCGCCGCCCAGGCAGACCGCGGAAACGGCAAGTCCGGACACGGCGATGATTGCGAGCTTGGTGCGCATATCAGTCTCTCCCTGTTTGAGCGGAATTTGTTTGAGCGGAGTCGATCAGGCGGAAATGCAGCCGGGCATATTGCACCAGGCCGCGAACGAAGATGTCGAGCAGGAGCCAGGTGAGCGCGCCAAGCCCGATGCCGCCCGCGATCAAGCCGAAGCCCGCCAGCGCCAGCGCCGCGCCGCTGCCCAGCACGCCGCCGGTTCCGAACATGATCCAGCCGGGGAACAAGGCGAACAGCCAGACCGCGCCGCCGCTGAACAGCAAGGCGATGGAGGTGATCAGCATGCTGAGAAGAACGGCGCCGGCCACGCAGACAAAAGGGATCAGGAAAATCAGGTCCAGCGTCGCCAGGCCCAGAAGCGCGATCACCGCGCCCACCATGCTGCCGGCGCTGCGTTCGGTTTCCCAGCGCTTGAAGCCGGCTTCGGCCCGCAATTCCTTGGCCAGCCGCGCCGGATCGCCCAGGGCGCTGGCAATGGCCGCTTCGCTGCGCCCGGCGGCGGCGCCGTCGCTGAAATGGGCTTCGTAATCGGCGAGCGTCTCGTCGATCTCGTTTTGCGGCATGCCGGACAGGCCCATGCGCAATTCGGACAGGAACATGGCGCGGTTCATGACGCGTCTCCCAGGATCTTGGCGACGGCGGCTTCGAACGCATCCCAATCGGCGCGCTGCGCCTTGAGAGCGGCGGCGCCCGCCTTTGTGAGTTTATAATATTTGCGCGGCGGACCGCTGGCGGATTCCTGCAGATAGGTCGAGACCAGATCGTCATTCTGCATCCGCCGCATCAGCGGATAGATGGTTCCCTCGCCCATGCCCACGGCATCGGCCATCTGGGAGGCGATTTCATAGGCGTAATTATCCCCTTTGGAGAGCAGTGCCAGCACGCACATCTCCAACACGCCTTTTTTCAACTGAACTTGCAGGGACTCGGACATGGGACTCTTATACCGCATGGTACCATGTAGCGCAAGGTAGTAAAATTTGGCGGTATTGCTGGGTTTTTTACCCCAGCATGGGCGGGCTTCAGCTTCGGAAAGGCCGGTGGCGGGAGCGGATCAGCTCTCCGCGTGCACTTCGTGGCGTTCGCGGGTCTTCAAGAATTTCACGTTGGGAAATTTCTCCGCCACATAGCCCATTTCCCAGGCGCTTTTGGCCAGGAACACGGGCGCGCCGTCGCGGTCCGCCGCCATGCCGCCGCGATTGGCGGCGGCGAATTTCTCCAATTCGGCATCGGTGCCGGACAGCCAGCGCGCCGCATCGTAGGGCGCCATTTCCAGATCCGCATCCAAGCCATATTCGGCTACCAGGCGCGACTTCAAAACATCCAGCTGCAGCATGCCGACCACGCCCACGATCCATTGCGAACCGATCTGGGGCTTGAACAATTGCGTCACGCCTTCTTCCGCCAGGCTTTCGAGCGCGCGGGCCAG
>JAFECO010000382.1 GCA_018242085.1 Pseudomonadota bacterium | reverse complement strand
TTCCGTCATGAACACCGATTTCTACCGCATCAAGCGGCTGCCGCCTTACATTTTCGAGGAAGTCAATCGCCTCAAGGCAGCGGCGCGGGCGCGGGGCGAGGACATCATCGATTTCGGCATGGGCAATCCGGACATGCCGACGCCAGATTTCATCGTCGACAAGCTATGCGAGACCGCGCGCGATCCCCGCTCCAACCGTTATTCGGCGTCGCGCGGCATCAAGGGCCTGCGCAAAGCGCATGTCGCCTATTACAAGCGCCGCTTCGGCGTGACGCTGGATCCCGACCGCGAAGTGATCGCGGCGCTGGGCTCCAAGGAAGGCTTCGCCAATCTCGCCCAGGCGATCACGGCGCCGGGCGATGTGGTGCTGGTGCCCAACCCGGCTTACCCGATCCATGCCTTCGGTTTCATCCTGGCGGGCGCGGCAATCCGGCATGTGCCTGCCACGTCGCCGGAAGAATATCTCTCCGCTCTCAGCCGCGCCGCGCGCCATTCGGTGCCATCGCCGGTGGCGCTGGTGGTGAATTATCCGTCCAATCCCACAGCGCAGGTGGTGGGGCTCGATTTCTACAAGGAGATCGTGAAATTCGCGAAGAAGCATGAGATCTGGGTCCTGTCCGATCTCGCTTATGCCGACATCTATTTCGGCGATGTGCCGCCGCCTTCGATCCTGCAAGTGGACGGCGCCAAAGACATCGCCATCGAGTTCCAATCGCTATCGAAGACATTTTCCATGCCGGGTTGGCGCATGGGGTTCGCGGCCGGCAACGAGAAATTGATCGGCGCTCTGGCCCGCATCAAATCCTATCTCGATTACGGGGCCTATACGCCCATCCAGGTGGCCGCCACGGCGGCGTTGAATGGGCCCGAGAGCGTGGTGGACGAAATCCGCGCCATCTACAAATCGCGCCGCGACGTGCTGGTGAAAAGCATGGCCCAGGCCGGCTGGGATATTCCTTCGCCGGAAGCGTCCATGTTCGCCTGGGCGCCGGTGCCGGAGAAATTCCGCGAGGCCGGCTCGATGGAATTCGCCAAGCAGCTGTTGCAGCACGCCAAGGTCGCGGTGTCGCCCGGCATCGGCTTCGGCGAATATGGCGAAGGCTATGTGCGGGTGGCGCTGGTGGAAAATGAGCATCGCATCCGCCAGGCGGCCCGCAACGTGAAGAAATTCCTCAGCATGGGCACCAACCATGCGCCCGCCGATCTCGTCGCGGCCAAGGTTTGATCGGTTGACGATGGGGGACCCTCTCAAGATTGCCATTGCGGGCCTGGGCACCGTGGGCGGCGGCGTGGTCAAGGCTTTGTCGGCGCATGCGGCGGAGCTGGCGGTGCGGGCCGGCCGCGAGCTGGTGGTGGTGGGCGCCAGCGCTCGCGACGCGAAGAAGGCGCGCGGATTCACGGTTGCGAATTTTGTCGCCGATCCTTTGGCGCTTGCCAAATCCGACGCGGATGTCGTGGTGGAACTGATCGGCGGCGAGGAAGGACCTGCGCGCGCGCTGGTCGAAGCCGCGCTGGCCAACGGCAAGCATGTGGTGACCGCGAACAAGGCGCTTCTGGCCAAGCATGGCAAGGCCTTGGCCGCGGCCGCCGAACGCAAAAATCTTCAGCTGAAATTCGAAGCGGCGGTGGCGGGCGGCATTCCCATCGTCAAGACGTTGCGCGAAAGCCTGGTCGCTTATGACATCCAGGCCGTCAAAGGCATTCTCAACGGCACCTGCAACTATATCCTCACCGAGATGGAAGCGTCCGGCGCCAGCTTCGCCGATGTGCTGAAGGATGCGCAGGCGCTGGGATACGCCGAAGCCGATCCCACGCTCGATGTCGGCGGCGGCGATACCGCGCACAAGCTGGCGCTGCTTTCCAGCCTTGCCTTTGGCGTGGCGCCGGATCTCTCCCACATGACGGTGGAAGGCATCCAGCACATCACGCCCGCCGATATTCATTTCGCGTCGGAGTTCGGTTTCCGCATCAAGCTCCTGGGCGTGGCGCGGCGCACCGCATCGGGCGTGGACCAGAAAGTCCATCTCGCCATGGTGCGCTCGCGCTCGCCGCTGGCCAATGTCGATGGCGCCGCCAATGGCATCCTGGTCGATGCGGGACAGGCGGGGCCGTTCTTCTTTTCCGGACGCGGCGCAGGCGAAGCTCCCACCGCTTCGGCCGTGGTGGCCGACCTGGTCGAAATCGCGCGCGGCTCCTGCACGCCCGTCTTTGGCCGCCCGGCGGCAGAGCTGGCCGGCTTCAAGGCGGGGGCGGGGGACGCAGTGTTCAC
>JAFECO010000381.1 GCA_018242085.1 Pseudomonadota bacterium | reverse complement strand
CGTCGCGGCGCTGATCGGCGGGGAAAAGACCGATTTCAAGGAATGGGAAAAATCCACTCCCTATTTCGAGGCCTGCCTGCCCATCGAAGTGATGGCGGCGCGCGGCGAGGAAACCTTGCGCTTCGGCCCTATGAAGCCGGTGGGACTTCAGGATCCCAGAAGCCCGGTGCGTCCCCATGCGGTGGTGCAGCTGCGCCAGGACAATGCGCTGGGCACGCTTTGGAACATGGTGGGATTTCAGACCAAGCTGCGCCACGGCGAGCAAGTGAAAATTTTCCGCACCATTCCGGGGCTGGAGAAAGCGGAATTCGCGCGGCTGGGCGGACTGCACCGCAACACCTTCATCAACTCGCCCCGGCTGCTGGACGCGGAATTGCGTCTCAAGACGCAATCGCATCTGCGCTTCGCCGGACAAGTGACCGGGGTGGAAGGCTATGTCGAAAGCGCCGCCATCGGCCTTCTGGCCGGCCGTTTCGCGGCGGCCGAGGCCCTGGGCGCCGCAGCCCCGCCCCCGCCCGCCACCACTGCCTTTGGCGCGCTTCTGGCGCATATCACGGGCGGCGCGGACGCCCGGACCTTCCAGCCCATGAACGTGAATTTCGGCCTGTTCCCGCCCCTGTCGCAGGCGAAGAAAATCAAGGGCAAGGACCGCAAACAGGCCATGAGCGAAAGGGCGCTTGAGGACCTGTCAGCCTGGCTGGAAAGACGCACACCGGCGGAAAACCGGATATAATCCCAGGCGTTTCCAATTCAACAACACAGCGGAAACCTCATGGACACACCTTTAGAGCTTTCTTTCCACAATATGGATTCCTCCGACGCCCTGAAGACCGCGGTCGACGGGCACCTCACCAAGCTGAAGCAGTTCCACGACCACATCATCGGTTGCCGGGTGGTGATCGAGATGCCGCACAAGAGCCACCGCACCGGGCAGAACATTCCCGACGTCCATGTCGTGGTGCGCGTGCCGGGCAAGGATCTGGTGGTAAGCCGCGAAGCGGCGCATGCCAATGGCAAGAAATCCACCACCGATGCCTATGCGCTTTTGGACGACGCGTTCCGCGCCGCCCAGCAGCAGCTCAAGGATTATCGCCGCATCCGCCAGGGCGATGTGAAAACCAAGAGCAACGGGCTCGATATCGGGTCATAAGCGCTTTTTCATCGCGGCCGACAAAAGCGCCATCTGGCGCCGATGGATCGGCACGTCCTTGTTCATGCGCCTGAGATAGACCGGGACCAGCGCCGCCGGAAGGATGGCCGCCAAAGCCGCGCGCGGCCGCGGTCCCCTACGGGCGGCCAGGAAATGATCGCGGGCGCGCAACGCGGTCTGGCGGACGGCCGCGCCGATGCGCGGATCATTTTCCAGCACGAAGAACTCGTCCGGCGTCAGCTTCAATGCCGCCAGAAGATCGAGCGGCAGATAGAGTTTGTGCCGCCGGTTGTGAAACGGCAGGGAGCGCAGCAATCCCGCCAGCCCATAAGCCAGCGCGGGCTCGCGGGCCACGCCCGGATCGCCGCCCACGATCTGGACCGCCAGGCGCATCAAGGCCCCGCCGGTGGCGTCGAGATAGGTTTCCAGGGCCGCGAAATCCGCGAACTGCCCGGAATCGGAATCGAAGGCCCGCGCCGCGATGATCGCTTCCAGGGCCGGCAGCGAAACGGGCCGCTCGGCGAACAGCGCCGCCAGCCCCCGCGCCACATCGTGATTGCGGGGCGCACCCTTGGCGGCGCCTTCCGCGGTCTCGCGCCACCATTCCAGCCGGATGGCGCCCAGCATCGGCTCGCGCACGCTTTCGGCCACATGCGCCACTTCATGGTTGAAGGCATAGAGCGCATGCAGATGGGGCCGGTCGGGCGCGGGCGCGAACAGGCTGGCGAAATAGCGGTCGGGATCGGCCGCGCGCACCGTCTGGGCAAGTCTGGCAGCGAGTGCGTTGTCCATCAAAAAAAGAACCGCCCAAGCAATTGGGCGGTTCCCCACTCCGATCTTTCAAAACTCAGTAGAGATGCCCGGCCGCCACCATGCTGAACAGCATGGGGATGGAAAGCAATGTGTTGATGCGGCTGAACTGGCCGGCGGCCTTGGCCGCGGCCGCTTTTTCGGGCGCCGCCAAATTGGGGTATTTGCCGTCGATGTTCAGCGCCTTTTGCTGGTTGGGCCAGATCACGAACCAGACATTGAACCACATGATGGTGCCCAGCCACATGCCGATGCCGATGGCGAGATATTTCGGTCCCAAGGGATAGCCCGCCAGGCCCTGGCTGAGATCCAGGGT
>JAFECO010000380.1 GCA_018242085.1 Pseudomonadota bacterium | reverse complement strand
GCCCGCCCGCGTTTCGGTGGCGGCACCAATTCCGGTAGCAAGGTATCGATGGTGACCTGCTCAAGCCCTACACCGACGGCGGCGATGAACCGCCACAGATCGATCCCGGCGGCGCTATGCTGAAACGCCATGATCGCGGTTGCCAGCGAATACCAGAGCAACGACACCGTGAACATGGCGCGGCGCCCCATGCGATCGGCGACAAAACCGAAGCCCATGCTGCCCAGCCACATGCCCGCAAAGGTGCAGAAAACGAAAAAGCCGATCCCGTTGATGGCAAAGAAGCCACTGGCGCGGGCTGTGAAAAGTCCGCTCGCGACCAGTCCGGGCGCGACATAGGCCGTCATCAGGAGATCGTAGAATTCGAACGCCCCGCCCAGCGAGATCAGCACCACCAGGCGCCACAGGCCCGATGTCACGGGCAGCCGGTCCAGCCTCGCCGCCACTTCGCTTGGGTATCGGCCCGCCATGTCTGAAATCTTGCCCGGATCCGTGAAGGGGCGGACGCGCGATTCGCGCCGCACTGGAACGGCAAGCTTACAGGCCGGGGCGAAATTCTAAACGGCGTTATTTCCGCGCGCCGGGATACTCATCCCGCCGCCGCACGAAGCTGAGCGAACCGGTCTCCCGACGGCCCAGGGCCGTGCGGTCCAGCAGAAACAGTGTGGTGGCCAGCGGCTCCAGCCCGCGGGCATAGGTGGAATAAGTGTGGAAGATTTCGCCGGCTTCGTTCCGGATGAAGCTGGACAGGCCCGACAGCTCGTCGCGGTTCATCGGGCGCCGCGCATAATTGTAATCGATCCCGCCGCTCGCCCGCTCTTCCGGGGTGAAGGAGACATGGAAATCGTAATTAAAGTCGCTGCCGCAAGACGACGCCCAGGGAAAGTCCCATCCCATGCGCTGCCGGTAGGCTTCGATCAGGGCCAGCGGCGCCCGCGATACCGCCGTCCAGGTGACGCCGTGATTGTTGAGATGAGGCAAGGTATCGCCGATATGATCGCAGAGGAAAGAACAGCGCGGGCAGCCTTCGGTCCAATCCGGCCCCAGCATGAAGTGATAGACCAGTAGCTGGTCGCGGCCGTCGAACAAATCGCTCAGGCTTTTGCGCCCCGCCCTGGTGTCGAACGCATAATCTTTTTCGATCCGGACCCAGGGCAGCGCCGCCCGCGCCGCATTCACTTCGTCGCGAACCCGGCCTTCTTCCTTCTCCTTCGCCAGCAGCGCCTTGCGCGCAATCAGCCATTCTTCCTGTGAAACGATAGGGTGCTGCATGTCTTTCTCCAGATGCGGGCCGATAACGGGTATATGCTCCTATATCCTGTGCCGCAAGACCTTGTTGCCGGAACCGGCGCTATCGCCCGGCCGAACTCTGGCCGCAGGCCTTACGGAAAAGCGCGCTCAGAGCCGCGCGGCGCTCGCAGCCATGGACACGATCTTCGCTTTGCGGGTCGCCGCTTGCTCTTGCCGCAACAGGAAAAGCGATGCGCCCAGGATCAGCGCCGCGCCGGGCCAGAACCACAGCGTGGGAATTTGCGACAACAGGACCCAACCGCACAGCACATTGATCGGAAGTTTGAGATCGTCGAATGGCTGCAGGAAAATCGCATCCGCGGCTTTGTAGGCGAGATTGAGAAAATATTGCGAGATCGCCGTGATCAGTCCCAGAACCGCCACAAGAATCCAGACATTGGCGCCGCGCAGGCCAAGATCGAGGCCGGTCGCAAGACCGTGCGGGAAAATTCCAGGCGGCAACGCAACCGCCGCCAAGCCCAGCAATAGGGTTATCAGAAGGTGATTGGGCGTTACCAGCAGGAGCATATAGAGAGTGAGCGACTCCGCGCTCTCTTCCCTCGCCAGATATTTGGTCAGGACCGTCGCGGCGGCCCATAAGATCGCTGCCAGAATCGGAAGCAGCGCCATCCAGCTGACGGCGCCCGGACCGGTCTGCTGGCACGCCAGTGCCCCCGCAAAACCCGCCGCCGAGGCGGTCAATCGCTGCCAGGTCGGCTTTTCGCCAAGAAAAATGGTCGAGCCGACAATGACGAAGAATGGCGCCGTCATGGACAGCGCCACCATTTGCCATTGGGGAACTCCTGAAGCAAAGCCGAACGCGAAGGCTTGCACCCCCGCAGCGACGACCAAGGCTCTCAGCTGGTGCAGGAAGGGATGCCGCGTTTTCAACGCGCCCAGCCCGATGCGCGTTATCAACGGAAGCGCGAAGATTGTCGCGATCAGATATTGCCAGACCACAAGCGTCGCGGATGGAACGCCGAACC
>JAFECO010000037.1 GCA_018242085.1 Pseudomonadota bacterium | reverse complement strand
CTGCCGCGATCGTGTCGGCGGCATGGGCGCGCCAGTCATCGCCTTCGCCCACAGCGGCGGCAATGCCGCCTTGCGCCCAGGCACTGGAGCCGGAAGTGCCGGGCCGTGAGCCCGCCAGCACCAAGGCGGGGAAGGGCGCCAGTTTCAGCGCCGTGAACAGGCCGGCAATCCCGGCGCCCAGGATCAAGGCGCCGTCGGTCTCGATCACATTGTCGGCGCGGCTGGTCATTCGCGTCAGGCCTTGATTGCCAGCATCCGGTCGATGGCAACCTTGGCGCGGGCCGATATCGCAGGATCGATCTGAATTTCCACGCTCATGGTCTGAAGCGAATGGAGAATGCCTTCCAAGGTAATGCGCTTCATGTGCGGGCAGAGATTGCAGGGCCGCACGAATTCCACATCGGGATATTCCACCGCCACATTGTCGCTCATCGAGCATTCGGTAATCATCACCACCCGCGCGGGATGGTGCTGGCCGACATAGCCGATCATGGCGGCGGTGGAGCCGGCGAAATCCGCTTCCGCCACCACGTCCGGCGGGCATTCGGGATGGGCCAGAACCGTGACGCCAGGATGCTGGGCGCGATAAAGGCGGATCTCTTCGGCCGTGAAGCGTTCATGCACTTCGCAGGCGCCCGCCCAGGTGATCACCTTCACGCCGGTCTTGGCCGCGACATTGCGGGCCAGATACTGGTCCGGAATCATGATCACGGTGTCGGTGCCGAATTGCTTGGCAATGGTTTCCACCACTTTCACGGCATTGCCCGAGGTGCAGCAGATATCGCTCTCCGCCTTCACATCGGCGGAGGTGTTCACATAAGTCACCACCGGCAGGCCCGGATGCTTCTGGCGCAAAAGGCGCACATCGGCGCCGGTGATCGAGGCAGCCAGCGAGCAGCCGGCGCGCGCATCCGGGATCAGCACGGTCTTTTGCGGCGAAAGAATCTTTGACGTCTCGGCCATGAAATGAACGCCCGCTTGAACGATCACCGCCGCATCGGTGCGGGCGGCTTCGCGGGCCAGCGCCAGGCTGTCGCCGACAAAATCGCTGACGCAGTGGAAGATTTCCGGCGTCATGTAATTGTGGCCCAGGATGACCGCGTTCTTCTCGCGTTTCAGGCGGTTGATCTCGGCGATCAGGGGGGCATGGACCGGCCACTCGATCTCAGGGATGACCTTGGCGACCTTGGCGTAAAGGCGGCCCGTGTCCCGCGCGACGGCGTCGGTATAGGCAAGTTCCAGACCCATGCGGCTCTCCAATGTGTTTCTTGCTATCGCCACATAATGCTCAATTCGAGCATATATCTGGTGCAAAAAACCCGGCATTCAAGGGCCGGTTATCAAGATAATGCTACACCTGAGCATAAGGAGGTCAAGAGCACAGCCTTGGCCTCTTTGCATGCCAGCTCTTCCAGGAAGGCAATCAGCGGGCCGGTTGAGGCGCGGCCTGTGCCGCCGAACCGCCTGACATATCGGCCGGGGGAAGTACGGGCGGAAGCGGCGCCGCCGGATTATATTTGGCCACGCCATTGGCGCGGGGCGGATTGGCGGCGGCGTCATAGGTGCTATCGGGCGAGCCCAGATAGGCCGCGCCATTGGGATTGCCTTCATTCGGCGAGGCGCATGCGCAAAGCCCCAGGCAAATCACGCCGGCGGCAACAATCGATACCCTCATGATGTCCTCCATTCGCGCGGAGGATGAAACCATAAGCCGGCGGCCCCTTTCAACGCCGCGCGCCCAGCCGCAGTCCCGGCGCCGGCCGTTCGCGAAGCACTTCGCGACGGAACCGGAACAATTCAGCCGGACGTCCCCGCGCGGAGGCGGCGAATTTTCCCGTGCCTTCGACCAAGCCTTGTTCGGCCACCAGACGGCGGAAATTCTGCTTGTGCAGCCGCCGCCCCAAAAGCGCTTCGACGGTGCGCTGAAGTTCCAGCAAGGTGAAGGATGCCGCCATCAACTCGAACACCACGGGACGGTACTTCATCTTGCCGCGCAGCCGCGCGATCGCCGTCGCCAGAATCCGCCGGTGATCGAACATCATGCCTGCGCCCAGCATGTCATCCGCCCGTCCGCCATTGTCGCGCGCGAATTCCTGGACCAGGCCGGCTTCATAGAGAAGCTCGTAACGCTCCAGAACCTTTTCCTCGTCCCAGGCCACGCCATCGGTGCCGAAACACAACCGGACCCGGTCGCGGCGCAGATCCCCGGCCTTGCCGTCGGGAGCCGTATCCACAAAGGATTTCAGCTTGGGAATGATCGTGGCTTCGATCATTTGCGGCTTGGCATCGCGCCAATCTTCCCAGGGAAAATAATGATACCAGCCCTGCCAACGCGTATCGCGCGAAGCCTGGGTACCGTCATCCTTGCCCTGGCGCGTCAGCGCCAGATAGCCCACCGACACGATGCGGGTTTCCGCGGCGCCGCCGGGCGAATGGCGTCCGCGATCGCCGAATGTATAGAGTTGCTCGGTATAGCCCAGATCGAATTGGGTCTGTTCACCCACCCATTTGCGCAGGCCTTGCTCCAGGGTGTGCTGCGAGCCGGGATCGAAAGGCCCGAAAGGCAGCGCATCCTCGCCATCGTCATGGGTCACCACCAGGGCGCAAGGCCGTTCGCCTTCGACGGAAACAATCGCCGCCGACAGTCCGACGCTGATGGCGCTCGCACTCACAGATCGGCCAGCGGAAAAGCGGTGATGACGCCTTCCGTCATCATCACGGGCGGCCCCATGACGGCGAGGGCCGCCACCATCTTTCCGTCCCGCGCCAAGGCTTGATCGGCATGATGCACCAGGAGCCGGTTGGGGCTGGCATGGGGCGCGCGGCGGCGCATCGCCAAAGCGATTTCGATTTCGCGGCCATGCCCCAGGCGGTCGCACAAGACCGTGAAAGCCGATGCCATGGAGCGGCTGATGCCCGCCCAGCAATGAATCAGGAAGGGAGCTTGTCCATCCCAATGCCGGGCGAAGGCCAACAATCGATCAATATGGTCCCGGCCGGGCGGACTGTCCGATCCCTCGGGATCGCTGACATCCTGGACGCCCAAGCGCAGATGGAAGGCGGGATCGAAGCCTTGCGGAGTAGGGATCATGTGCTGGGGCGACAAAAGCGTGACCAGATGCGAGGGCCTATGGCTTTCCAAGGCATCGCTAAGGCCGGACAGAGGGCAGACCAAAAGACGGGGCATGGGTGGGAGGATAGCACCTTGCAGCTTTAACGCGGGGTGAGCCTGCGGAAGCGTTCCAGGAACAGAGTCTGGGCGTCGGCCGTGGGCAGCGGTGTCAGACGGACCGGCTTCAGGCCGCCCGGCGGGGCGCCGAAAAGCTTGCGGGCAATGTCTTCTTCAAATCCGGCCAGCTGGGTCGCTTCGTAATAAGCCGAGAGGTGATCGGCCTTCTTGAACAGGGCCGCCAGAGGCTTGGGCACCAGTGTCGGAAGCCCGAAGCGCAGATGAATTGCTGCCTGAAGTTTCAGTTCCAAGTCTTTGTAATTCATCCCAATCGCGGCCTTGAATGGGCTGATGAGGTCGCCGACAACATATTCCGGCGCATCATGCAGCAGGGCCATCAGCCTGGCCTCCCGGCTTAGCCTTGGGCTGAGGTCGGCGACCAGCCGCTCCACCAGGACGCTGTGCTGGGCCACTGAAAAGGCGTGCAGGCCCCTTGTCTGGCCGTTCCAGCGCGCCACCCGCGCCAGGCCATGGGCAATGTCCTCGATTTCGATGTCCAGGGGGCTGGGCTCCAAAAGGTCGAGCCGGCGGCCGCTCAGCATGCGCTGCCAGGCGCGAGGATGGGCTTTGCCCGCCATCAGGCCACCAGGAGGCGGAAGCCGCTCACCGCCAGGGTGGCGGCAAGGATCAGGCGCAAAGCCAGGTCCGGCAGGCGGGGCGCGAAAAGGCTGGCCAGCAGCACCCCCGGCAGCGACCCGGCCAGGAGCGAGACCAGCATGGAGACGTCAAGGCCGCCATTCATCAGATGGCCCAGCCCCGCCACCAAAGTCAGGGGCACGGCATGGGCAATGTCCGAGCCGGCGATCCGGACGATGGGCAATTCCGGATAAAGCAGGATCAGGGCGGTGACCCCCAATGCACCCGCGCCAACCGACGAGACCGTCACCAAGGCGCCCAAGATCGCACCGGTCATAATCGTGAAGCGAATGGTCTGGCGTTCGCTCAAAACACCCACCCGGCGGGCATAGGTGGCCAGCAGCCGCTGCCGGAAAAGAAGCGCTGCGGCTGTCGCCAGCAGGGCCGCGCCAAGCACCCTGGTGATCACGGCTCCTGTAGTGGCCGGGTCCAGTTTAAGCGCGTGAAGCGCCGCCATCGTCAGAAGCGATGCCGGAATTGAACCCCGCGCCAGGCGGGTGACCACGCGCCAATCAATGGTGCGGTTGAAGGCATGCACCAGGGAGCCGCCCGTCTTGGTGATGCTGGCATAAAGAAGATCGGTTCCCACGGCCGTAGCCGGATGAACATGGAACAACAGGATGAGAAGCGGCGTCATCAGCGAGCCCCCGCCCACGCCGGTCATGCCGACCAGGAAGCCCACGGCGAAGCCCGACAGGACATAGAGCGGGTGAAGGGCGAACAACATGCGGTTTTCTAGGATGGGTTTGGGGCAGGGCGGACAATCTCTCACATTGCGCGAAAGCCGACAATTGCTTGTATCCCGTGTGTTTTTTCTCAAAATGCTTTACAGAGCGCGCCATGACAAAAACTCAGGCGCTGGTGCTGTTTTCCGGCGGACAGGATTCCACTGTCTGCCTTGGCTGGGCGCTGGCGCGCTTCGATCATGTCGAGACCATCGGATTTGACTATGGCCAGCGCCATGCCGCCGAACTGGCGGCACGCCCGCGCCTGCTTTCGGCGATCAAAGCGGGGTTCCCGCGATGGTCCGCAAAACTGGGTCAAGATCATCTCATTCCACTCAGCGCGCCGCGCGCGATCGGCGGCAGCGCCTTGACCGAGAGCATGGCGATCGAGATGGGGCGGGACGGCTTGCCCAATACATTCGTGCCGGGCCGAAACCTGATGTTTCTGACCGCAGCAGCGGCTCTGGGTTACCGGCGCGGCATCGCCGATCTGGTCGGCGGCATGTGCGAGACGGATTTTTCCGGCTATCCGGATTGCCGCAATGACACGGTCCAGGCCATGGCGAAGGCCTTGTCGCTGGGGCTGGCGCGCGAAGTGCGGATTCACACGCCCCTGATGTCTATCGACAAAGCGGCCACCTGGGCGCTGGCGCGGGATTTGGGCGGCACCGCGCTGGTGGATCTCATCGTGGAGGAAAGCGTCACCTGTTACGAAGGCGACCGGACACGCCGGCATGATTGGGGTTATGGCTGCGGCGTCTGCCCGGCCTGCGATCTGCGCGCCAAAGGTTTTGCCGCATACCGGATCGCAGCGCAGCCATGACGTATAGCGTCAAGGAAATCTATTACACCTTGCAAGGCGAGGGCGCGCAGACCGGGCGCGCCGCGGTGTTCCTGCGCTTCGCCGGCTGCAACCTTTGGAGCGGGCTCGAAAAGGATCGCGATCAGGCGGTTTGCCAATTCTGCGACACGGATTTCGTCGGCACCGACGGACCCAATGGCGGCAAATTCCCCGACGCCGCGTCCTTGGCGCGGGCGGTGCGGGCGCAATGGCCGGCCCACGTCCGGGGTAAACCCTATGTGGTCTGCACCGGCGGCGAACCGCTGTTGCAGCTGGACAGTGCCGCGATTGCCGCTTTCAAGGAACAAGGCTTTGAGATCGGCATCGAAACCAACGGCACCTTGCTGCCGCCGCCCGGGATCGACTGGATATGCGTCAGCCCCAAGGCGGATGCCGAGCAGAAACTGAAGCGCGGCGATGAATTGAAACTGGTCTACCCGCAGGAAAAGGCCTTGCCCGAACGGTTCGCGGACCAGGATTTCACGCATTTCTTTCTGCAGCCGATGGACAATGCGGCGCGCGCCGCCAACACCGAAGCCGCGACCGCCTATTGCCTTGGCCATCCGCAATGGCGGCTTTCTCTGCAGACACACAAATTGCTGGGAATTCCCTGACCATTTCAGGGACTTAAGCCATGCGCCAGGCACATGACACCCCTGGCTTCCGCCCCCCTGCCGAAATCCGGCGCTATCCTTATTTCACAGCCCTGTTTCAGAGGGTTGCGTAATGGATTCCTGGTATGTCTCGCTGGTGCCCGCATCCGTGGCGCTGGCCATTATCGGCTACAGTCTTTTCATCGCCTATGCGTGACGGCGCCCGCGAACAGGCCCGTCAGAAATACTGGACGATCTTGTCCATCTCAGGCCGCGGCCGTTCTTCCAGATCGACGGTCGATGTGCCGATATAGATGAAGCCCGCCATGCGTTCGCCCGGCTTCAATCCGATCTTCTCCTTCACCTTGGGATGATAGGCGTACCATTCGGTCAGCCAATTGCCGACAAATCCCATGGCATGCGCCGCGATCAGGATGTTCTGGCAGACCGCGCCCGCCGACAATTCCTGTTCCCAAACCGGTATTTTGATCTGCTCGCGCGCGGACGACACCACGCCCACCACCACCGGGGCGCGCATAAAACGCGCACGCTCTTCCTCGATCTGCTTGGGCCGTTCGCCCTCCGCCTCCAAAACCTCCGCCAGGACGTCACCGAAACGCTCGCGGCCCTTGCCTTCGAAAATGATGAAGCGCCAAGGAAAGAGTTTGCCGTGATCGGGCGCGCGGGCGCCCGATTGCAGGATTTCGGCAAGCTGCATCTTGGAGGGCCCGGGCTTTCCCATTGCCTTGGCCGAACCGGAACGGCGGCTCCTGAGCAAGTCCAGCGTATCGGGGGCAGGCAGATTGAAAGACGTCTTGTGGGTCATGATCCGCTCTGAAGGCTCGCGCAACCATATAGGCGAGGATCGCCGCGAAAACCATGCATCATCCCGTGTTTTGAAAATGCCCGTCTTCCTGTGCTAAAAGCCCCCATGGCCATCACCCGCGAAAAACTCGTCAGCGTCGATCCCGTCTGGGCGCAATTGCGCGCCGAGGCCGAGACCATGGCGGTCGAAGAGCCGGCCCTGGCCGGATTCATCCACGGCACCATCCTCAAGCATGACCGGTTGGAAAGCGCGCTTTCCTATCTGCTGGCCCGCAAGCTGGGCGGCGGCGATATCGATCCTCTGCTCGCGCGCGAGACGTTCGAGGAAGCGCTTGCCGGGGATCCGGGGATCGGAGAATCCATCCGCGCCGACTTGTCGGCGGTTTTCGAGCGCGATCCGGCCTGCCATTCCTATGTCGAGGCCTTCCTCTACTATAAGGGCTTCCATGCGCTGGAATGCTATCGCATCGGCCATTGGCTCTGGGCCAAAGGCCGTCATGCGCTGGCCCTGTTTTTCCAGAGCCGCATTTCCGAATTGTTCGCGGTGGACATTCACCCGGCCGCCAGGCTGGGGCGCGGCATCATGATCGATCACGCCACGGGCGTGGTGATCGGCGAAACCGCGGTGGTGGAAGACGATGTTTCGATGCTGCACGGCGTGACCCTGGGCGGCACCGGAAAAGGTTCCGGCGACCGGCATCCCAAAATCCGCCGCGGCGTTCTTCTGTCCATGGGGGCCAAGATTCTGGGCAATATCGAGATCGGCGAATATAGCCGTGTCGGTGCGGGCTCGGTTGTGCTGAAATCCGTTCCCGCCGGATGCACCGCCGTGGGCATTCCGGCCAAGCTGGTCAATTGCACGGGCCCCGAACGGCCCTCGCAGGAAATGAATCACTTTTTCGACGACGATACCGGTTGACGCACGCGTCTTGACCCACCGGGGCGGCTATGCGACGTCAAACCCCGGATTTGCATGAGGACTGGCATGACCCGCGGCGAGCTCTGGCGTCTGGAAAAATACCTGCGCAACCTGTTCCGCCTCGATACCATCACCGTGGTCGAGCGGCCCAAGCAACAGGATTCCGTCGAGGTTCATATCAACGGTGAATTCGTCGGCGTGCTGTTCAAGGACGAGGAAGACGGCGAGGTGTCTTACGCCTTCAACATGGCGATCCTGGAAATGGATCTGCCGGAGCCGCCCGCCAGCCGCAGCTGACGCCGTCGCGGCGTCATTTCCGGAAATCCGAGATCAGGCGGTTGACGCCGGCGGCGACGGCCTGCCAGCGGGCAAGATGCGCGCGCTTGAAGCGGTAGGTGAGACCGACGCCCTGCGCGATGGGGCGGTCGATTGCCAGGCAATTGGGACTTGGCAGATCCTGGGCCGGTTGCTCGCAGAGCAGCAACGGGCCGCCGGTTTTGGCAACGTAAAGATCATTGC
The DNA here is from genome assembly GCA_018242085.1 of Pseudomonadota bacterium. Taxonomy (GTDB): domain Bacteria; phylum Pseudomonadota; class Alphaproteobacteria; order Micropepsales; family Micropepsaceae; genus Rhizomicrobium. The sequence goes on along the minus strand of JAFECO010000037.1, from coordinate 1,284 downwards.
GGCCATAACCGGAATCGGCGCGAAAGGCATAGCGGGTGAGGCCGAACGGTGCCTGTTCGCCTTTGGCTTCCGCGATATAGGGCATGTAGATGCGCGCCAACCTGGTCTCGGCATCCATGCCGTTGGCGTCGGCGCGGATCAGGACATGGACGACGGGCGAGTCCGCCGCGTTGCCGGCAAATAGATTGTCCTCCGCCTCGGTATAACCTCGCATGTCGGGCAGGGCCGCGAACAAGGACACCGTATCGCGATCCCCTCCGGCCCGGATGGCGCGCGCTTCGATGAAGCGGGCGGGGATGTGCAAGCTGATGCCCCGGACTCTGAGATGGACCATGGTGGCCGCCGCCGTGGGCCGATTGTCCCGAAACGGTGCGGGCGGCGGGCGCAGGTAATACAGAAGAAAAAAACCGCTCAGGGCCGCGATCACGCCGAAAAGGCCCAGCGGGACCAGCCAGCCGGAATGCTGGTGAATTTCGCGCTCTCTGCTCACAGACCCCACCCATGCGACAGGCCGGACCCTAGCATTTTGGGGTTCTGCGGCGTCAGCCGGCCCATCGGTCCTCGCCCAATTCTTGCGATGCGTGTCTGGGAAACATCAATTCGCGTCAGTTTGGCACATGATTTGGTCGCGGCCGGAGCAGGGGACGTCGGCGCGGGCATTTGGCCCGGCGGGTCCTGGCGGGATCGGGGAATCTCCATAATGCCGCCGGAAAGCCACCTCCTGCGGGATATCACGGTCCTTCTGTTCGCGGTGGCCGCCGGCCTCACCTTGTCCGGCATCATTGCCAACATCTATCGCATCTTCGCGCGAAAGCCCCAGGGCAGAGGCGAAACCATCCTCTATTACGGCGTCATGGTGATCGCCGGCGCCAGCGTGCTTCTTGAAAACGCGACGCGCACCTATCGCAAGAAGGACTGCTCGGCGCCCGCCTATGGTTTCGCCATCGCGCTTGTGGGCTATTGGTGCTTCATCATGGGGCTTTTCATTCTCGCCCTCGCCCTCGCGATCTAGAGCACCGTCAGCATCGATGCCACCAGGGGGTGGCGAACGATGTCGCCTTCGGTGAGCCGCACCACCGGCACACCCGCGATCGGCTCCAGACGCCGGGCGATGTCGCTCAGTCCCGACATGCCGGGCAAGAGGTCGGTTTGATCCGGATCGCCGGTCAGCACCATGGTCGAACGCCAGCCCAGCCGGGTCAGAAGCATCTTGATCTGGCCATAGGTGCAATTCTGCGCTTCGTCGATCACCACGAAACATTCGCTCAGCGTGCGGCCGCGCAT
>JAFECO010000379.1 GCA_018242085.1 Pseudomonadota bacterium | reverse complement strand
TGGCTCAAAGCGTGACAGGACGAACAGGCCGATTGAACGACCGCCTTGCCTTCCCCGTCCGGCAGCATGGTTTGCGCCCGCGCGCCATGTGGCGCCAGGAGAAGCAGGGATATCATGACAAAGATGTTCCGCAGCATGGCACGACCTCGCATCGGGAATGGAAACGCGGCAGCACGGGCAGAAAACAAGACAAGCCTACCCCCGCCAATTTCCAAGTCAAATGAGGCTTGGACGCGCCCCTGCAACTTGCCGCGGGACGGGGCGCGCTTGCCCGGCGGGTCGAATGATCTCTACTCTGCGCGCCGATCACGGAGGGTTCCCATGCGACCGGTATGTCTCACCTTTGCCGCCTTGCTTTTGTCCGGCACCGCCTTGGCCGCGCCGCCGTCTCACCCCAAGGCCGAAGCCGAGGCGCTGGACCTCGCCAAGAAAGCCATCGCCATGCGCTCGGTGGCGGGGCCCGGCGACCAGACGCCCAAGGTTGCGGCGCTTTACCGCGATGCGCTGGTGGCTGGCGGCTTCAAACCGTCGGACATCACCATCACGCCCGACGGCACCACCGCCTATCTGATCGCCCGCTGGCCGGGTAGCGACGCCAGGCTCAAGCCCCTGGTGATCAGCGGCCATATGGATGTGGTCGAAGCCAAGCCCGCCGACTGGACCCGCGATCCTTTCACCCCGGTGGTGGAGAATGGCTATCTGTTCGGGCGCGGCGCCACCGACATGAAGCTGAATGGCACGCTTGCGATTGCCGCGCTTTCCGAACTGCGCCGCCAGGGCTTCAAGCCCCGCCGCGACATCGTCATCGAATTTTCCGGCGACGAGGAAACCGACATGAAGACCGGCGCCATCATCGCCAAGAAGCTTTCCAATGCCGAACTGGTGCTGAACATGGATGGCGGCGGCGGCGTGCTCAACGAAAAGACCGGCCAGCCGGAATATCTCACCTGGGACGGCGCGGAAAAAACCTATGCCGATTTCAAGCTCAGCGTCACCAATCCGGGCGGCCATTCCTCCGAGCCGCGCAAGTCCAACGCCATCAACGAGCTGGCGGCGGCGCTGGTCCGGATCGGCGACTACCGTTTCAAGCCGGAACTGAACGACCTCACGCGCGCCTATTTCACGGCGGCGGCGAAATATCAGGGCGATCCCAAGATCGCGGCCGCCATGCGCGCCTTTGCCGCCAATCCCGCCGATAAAGCCGCCATCGAAAGCCTGGCCGCCGACCCGGCCATGGTGGGCAAGATCGGCACCACCTGTATCGCCACCATGCTGAGTGGCGGCCACGCCTTGAACGCCCTGCCCCAGCGCGCCGAAGCCAACATCAATTGCCGCATCTTCCCCGGCCATAGCCGGCCCGAGATCATGGCGGAGTTGAAGAAAGTGGCGGCCGAACCTCATCTCACCATCGCTGACGTGACTTCGGGCTCCGTCGCCACCGCGGCCTCGCCCGTGCGCGCCGATTTCACGGCGGCGGTGCAAAAGGCGATGGCCGCCGCCTATCCCGGCGTGCCCGTGATTCCCGTGATGGCGGCGGGCGCCAGCGACAGCATGTGGTTCCGCGCCCAGCATGTGGACAGTTACGGCGCCAGCCCCGTCTTCACCAAGGAGTCCGAGAATTTCAGCCACGGCCTCAACGAACGCACGCCCATCGCCGATATCGCGCCGTCGATCACCTATCTGACCGTGTTGTTCTCGGATCTGTCGAAATGATTACAGCCGCGGCGGCAAGAGGGCGCTGACAAAAAGCGACACCAGCAGCATCGCAAAGCCCAGCCCTATCAGCTTGAAGCCATTGATCGCGCCTGCACCACGCCAGGATTCATCGGGTATGTCGCCGCGCCCCGTCTGCGCCGCCCGCGCATTGATGCCGACGAAATGCCGCCCGAATATGACGATGCCCACAAGCACCGCCGCCAGGCTGCCATAGCGGATCAGGCCCACAAAATCCCAGGCAAGATCCAGCACGATGCTCATGCCACACCGCCCTGCAAAACCGCGAAGAACGGGCCAAAAGCAGGATCGATCATGAGAACCTTGCGAAAGGGCGGCATAATAAAACCGCCCAACCCGCCAACTGGTTCCCTTTTCCGCGATTACAGGCTCTTGATGCCCATCCTGGCCGCCACGCGCTGGCGCGCCAGCACCCGCTCGCGATCTTCCACCGCGATCAGGCCGGCGATGCGGCGGATCAGAAGATCCTCTTCCGGGTCCAGCACGCCGTCGGCATAGGCCACTTCCCACAGCATCTCGATCAGCTGGATGCGTTCGGCCGGC
>JAFECO010000378.1 GCA_018242085.1 Pseudomonadota bacterium | reverse complement strand
TTCCCCTTCATCGGCAACGGCAAGGCCATCGCCTTGGGCGAAGCCGAGGGCCTGATTAAGACCGTGTTCGACGCCGAAACCGGCGAGCTATTGGGCGCGCACATGATCGGCGCGGAAGTGACCGAACTGATCCAGGGCTATGTCATCGCCAAGACCGGCGAACTGACCGACCAGGAGCTGGCGCACACCATCTTCCCGCATCCCACGCTGTCCGAGATGATGCACGAGGCGGTGTTGGCGGCCGACGGCGGCGCACTACATATCTAACGCCAGTGTCATCCCCGGCGAACATCGGACGCGACACAGGCTCACACGCTTCGTGTGCCGCTCCTCACCCCTCGCGGCTGAACGCCGCTCGCCCGGGATGACACGCTTATTGCCGCAATAACCGCCTCACATCGTCCGCCATCGCCGCGGGGTCGCTGGTGTCGGTGGTGACCAGCCGGATGCGCCCGGAAGGATCGAAGAAGAACACCGCATTGGAATGCATCACGGTGTAAGGCGGCTTGGCATCGACCGAATAGGCGACGCGGTAGCGCCGCGCCAGATCGGCCAACTGATTGTCTGTGCCGCGGAGGCCCTCGATCTGGGGCGAGAAGGCCTTGGCATATTGGTCGAGCAGCTTGGTGGTATCGCGATTGGGATCGACCGTGACGAACAGAACCTGCACGTCCTTGCTGTTCAGCCGCTGCAGCATGGCGGTGAGATTGGCCAAGGTGGCGGGGCAGACATCGGGGCAGTTGGTGTAGCCGAAGTAAAGCACCACCACCTTGCCGCGATAGCTTTCGCCGCTCACCGCCGCGCCGTCGCTGGCCCGCGTCATGTGCAGGTCCAGCCGCGGCATGGCGCCGGAAATATCGGTCATGTGAAAGCCGGAACGGCCGCAGGCCGCGAGCAGCAGGGCCAGGAACAGGGCGGCATATCGCATGGCCGCGTCCTTATCACGCTTTGGCGGGGGCACGAACCGCGCGTAAGGTCGCTGCTGTCTTTTGTTTTGTCGCGGTTCCGGACGGAAAACCGCGTCACACTTTTTCTGGAACCGCTCCATGATGCGGACTTCATCCTGGGCCTGGTACGGCCTGTTGCTGTTGGCCGGGGCGGCGCTGTCCGTCACCGGGCAGTTGTTCCCCGCGCATCTTCCGCTTTTTCTGCCCTGGGAATTCCATTGGGTGGAGTTCCTGGCGACCTTCCTGACGCTGGCCTGGTATGGCCGTGGAATTCAGATCCTGCCCCAGGCAGAGCGGCCGGCGCCATGGCGCATCGCCTGTTTTGTCCTGGGCGTCCTGTCTTTCTATGTCGTGCTGCAGACCCGCATCGACTATTACGCCCAGCATCTGTTCTTCGCCCATCGCTGGGCGCATTTCGTGCTGCATCACGCCGGGGCGTTCCTGATCGCGATGGGGATGGGCGGCTCCGCGCTCTATGCCGGGATGCCGGGATTCCTCCGCCCGCTGGTGACCGCGCGTCCCCTGAAGGCTGTGCTGGATGTGCTGCAACATCCCGCCATCGCGCCCATGCTCTTTGTCGGGCTGCTCTATTTCTGGCTGATCCCCTCGATCCATACCAGGGTGATGCTGGACGAAAACCTCTACATGCTGATGAACTGGACCATGGCGATCAACGGCGTGATGTTCTGGTCGCTGGTGTTGGATTCACGGCCCAAGCCGCCCGCGCGCCTGTCCCATTTGATGCGGGCGCTGATGATCCTTCTGATCGAGCTGCCGCAGATGGTGCTGGGCGCGATCCTGTCGCTCTCGATGACCGACTTTTATCCCGTCTACAATATCTGCGGCCGGGTGGTGGACATGACCCCGCTCAACGACCAGCATTATGGCGGGCTGATCATCTGGCTGCCCGGAACGCTCACCAGCTTCGCCGCCATGATCGTGGTGTTGGTGACCATGCGGCTTAATGAAGAGAAAGCCGAGCGTGAACGCCCGGCCTGACACCGTCAGGAGTTTTGCACCTCGGCGAAGCTCACATGGCAGCTGCCGCCATGTTTCTGGAAATAGCGTTGGTGATAGTCCTCGGCGCGCCAGAAGGCGGGGGCAGGCTCGATCTGGGTGACGATGGGGCTCTTGTAGCGGCCGGACGCCTTGGCCGCTTCCAGCCGGTCGGCGGCGATGCGGGCCTGTTCGGGACCATGGGTGAAGATCACCGACCGGTATTGGGTGCCGAAATCCGGCCCCTGGCGGTTGAGCTGGGTGGGGTTGTGCATCTTGAAGAACAGGTCGACCAGCGCGGCATAGGAGACCTTGGCCGGGTCGAAGGTCACGTCCACCACTTCG
>JAFECO010000377.1 GCA_018242085.1 Pseudomonadota bacterium | reverse complement strand
CCGACAAAGCCGCAGGCGATCACGCCCAGCCCGTACCAGATCAAAAGGAACGGCGCCGCCGATTCCTGGCAATGCATCGCATAGGACGCCGCGCCGAAGCCGCCCGCCGCCAGGCCGACCATGGTGCCGGCAAAAACCAGGCGGGTGGGCGCCAATCCCCGGACCGCCCAAGCCAGGCCCACCAGGGGCGGCAGCGCGGCCGCCAGAATGCGCCAGGGCGCGGCGGCGGCGCTGAAGCCCATGATCAGATGCTCGCGCAAATTCGCCGGGCCGTGCAGCAATTCCACCGCCGCCAGGCTTGCCATCATCAAGGTGGGAAGCAGCAGCCATAACAACAGATTGCCGGTGGGAACGCCGGGCCGCGCCAGCCGCTCCACCGCCCACAGCGCCACCGCGCCGATGCCGGAAACATAAGCCAGCTTCACCCAGAAGATCATGGTCATGGTGGCGCTCGCCATATCGGGGCGATAGCCCAGCACGATTCCGACCATCGCCAGCGAGATCACAAGCCCCACGCCCAATCCCAGCGCCAGCCGGCGCGCCACGGGCGGGCTTTCCACCGGCCGCAAATCCGCGACCAGGCGGTCGACCATCAGGTCAAGCGCGCGGGCGGAGGTCTCGGAGGAAGGATCGGATGATTGCAAAGCCGTCACGAGGTTGAAGAGGGAACATTGTTAAAATGAAACGCCGGGCACCGTACAATTTCTGTGACGGTCATCATGTTTTCGCCGTCGGGATGTGCGGGGTTACAGACAGCCCGGATTTTGTCCAAATCCCGGCATTTTCGCCATCCGGCGCGACAGTTGATTGCCGAATGTCTGTCATTGTTGCACACTTTCAACTCTTGAGTTGGCAACTCCCAGGCCGGCATGGGCCGAAAGCCTCGCAATGTCCGATAAGGAATGGTCAGGACTGATGGCGGCCGCGCAGAAGGGCGATGGCGTGCGCTATCGCCGGTTGCTGGATGAGCTTCGTCCCTGGCTCAAGCGTTATTTCGGAACGCGCCTGCCGCCCGCGATGGTGGACGATGCGGTGCAGGACACGCTGTTCGCCTTGCATGAGAAACGCGGCTCCTACGATCCGTCGCGGCCTTTCGGCCCCTGGCTGGTGGCGATCGCCCGCTACAAATGGATCGACCGGCTGCGCGCGCTGCGCAAATCCGCCACCCAGGCGATCAGCGAGGATCTTGCGATCGAGGATCATGGTGCGGCGATTCAGAACGCCACCACGTTGGAAAAACTTCTCTCCGAACTGAAGCCGGCGCAATCCGAAGTGATCCGGCTGGTGAAGATGCATGGCTTCAGCGTCGAGGAAGCCTCGGCAAAGACCGGCCAGTCGGTGTCGCTGGTGAAGGTCAATATCCATCGCGGCATCACCCGCATGATGATCGCGGCGCAGCGGCAGATTCAAGTCGACGGGTGATCGCCTTCGCATCGCTGCTTGCCCCAGCATGAGGCGGCGCGGCGCCGGAGTGATCATCAGCTCTTGGCGTCGAAGGCTTTGAATTCGTGCGCGATGCTGGCTTCGATCAGGCTGCGCCACACCGTTTCGGCGATCTCCGGCGACAGGCCTTGGCGCGCTGCCTCGGCCACGACATTGCGCACCACTTCTTCGACGCGCGGCGTATCGCGCACCGTTCCGCGATCCGATTTCAGCACCGCCGCGCGCTCGATATAGGTTTGGCGTAGCGCCAGCATCGCCACCAGCCGCGCGTCCAAGGCGTCGATCGCGGCCCGCAATTCGGTCATGGAGTGGCAGGCTTCGGGCGGGGTAATGTCTTGCGGCATAATTGTATCTCTTCGTCGCGACGCCGGTCTTTGCATATGGCGCCGAAATTTCCCAGTCCCTATAGTCCGGGCGCGTCTATGGGCTGAAATGGGGCGGAACATGACCAAAGACAATGGGATAAGGAACCTGAACCGCCGCCAGTTGATGGCGACGGGTAGCTTGGCTACGGCAGGGTTGGCGCTGACTACGCGCCTTGCGCGAGCAGCAGAAGCGCCCATCGTGAGCACCCGTTACGGCAAGCTTCGCGGGCTCGCCGAAGAGGGCGTCTATAGTTTCAAAGGCATTCCTTATGGCGCTTCGACCGCGGGCGCCAACCGCTTCCTGCCGCCCCAGCCGCCAACGCCTTGGAACGATGTGCGCGATGCCACGACATTCGGCAACCGCGCGCCTCAGACCGATGCGACCGGTTTCATGGAAGAAGAAGTGGTGGCGCTGGACCGCAGGGCCCAGAGCGAGGATTGCCTCAGGCTGAACATCTGGACCGCCGGAATCGATGACGG
>JAFECO010000376.1 GCA_018242085.1 Pseudomonadota bacterium | reverse complement strand
ATGCTCTGCGCCAAGCTCTTGCGCAGCCATGCCCAGGAAGAAAAGAACCAGACCGATTTCCAGCGCAAGGTCGAAGGCTATTACCAGGCCTTCATCAACGAATATGACCGGCTGCTGCGCTGGGTCCTGGTGCATCAGCCGCTTACCATGGCGGTGGCGGTGGGCACTTTGGTGCTCACGGTCCTGCTTTATATCCTGATCCCCAAGGGCTTCTTTCCGGTGCAGGACACCGGCTTCGTTCAGGCCATCACCTCGGCGGGCCCCACCGTTTCCTTCAGTGAAATGGCCAAGCGCCAGCGCGCTGTGGCCCAGAACATCCTCAAGGACAAGGATGTGGCGAGCCTTTCCTCCTTCATCGGGGTCGACGGCACCAATGTCACCCTCAACAGCGGGCGCTTCCTGATCAACCTGAAGGACAAGAGCGACCGCGACAGTCTGGCGGAGATCATGGACCGGCTGGCGGCGGACGCCCATGCCGTGCCGGGCATCACCTTCTATCTGCAGCCGGTTCAGGACCTCACCATCGATTCCACCACCTCCAGGGCGCAGTACCAGTTCGTGCTGCAGTCGGCGACCACCTCCGCGCTGAACGATTTCGTGCCCAAGCTGCTCACCGAATTGCAGAAGGCCCCGGCGCTGCGCAATGTTTCGACCGATTTTCTCGACAAGGGGCTGTCGGCCTATCTCACGGTGGATCGCGACACCGCGGCCAGGTTCGGCATCTCGGCCGCCACCATCGACAATGTTCTGTATGACAGTTTCGGCCAGCGCATCATTTCCACCATTTTCACGGATTCCTCGCAGCACCGGGTGATCATGGAGGCGGACCCTGCGCTGCAAAACTCCGTGGCCACGCTCAACGACATCTATCTGCCGTCATCGCAGGGCGGGCAGGTGCCGCTGTCGGCCATCGCCCATGTCGACCAGCGCATGGTGCCGTTGCAGATCAATCATTTGAGCCAGTTCCCCGCGGCCAATATCTCGTTCGACGTGGCGCCGGGCTATTCCTTGGGCGCGGCCGTTCAGGCGGTGAAGGATGCCGAAGCCAGCGCCGGATTGCCGCCGGGCATCACCTCGCAATTCGAAGGCTCCGCCGTCGCCTTCCAGGACGCCTTGGGCAACGAAGTGCTGCTGATCATCGCCGCGCTGATCACGGTCTATATCGTGCTGGGCGTTCTCTATGAGAGCTTCATCCATCCGGTGACCATCCTTTCCACCCTGCCGTCGGCGGGCGTGGGGGCGCTTTTGTTCCTGATCGTCACCGGTCACGATCTCAATATCGTCTCGATCATCGGCATCATCCTTCTGATCGGCATCGTGAAGAAGAATGCGATCATGATGATCGACTTCGCGCTGGAGGCCGAGCGCAAGGAAGGCAAATCGCCCACCGAAGCCATTCATCAGGCGGCATTGCTGCGCTTCCGCCCCATCCTGATGACCACGGTGGCGGCGCTGTTCGGCGCCCTGCCGCTGATGCTGGGTTCGGGCATGGGCTCGGAGCTGCGCCACCCCTTGGGCATCTCCATCGTGGGCGGGCTTCTGGTCAGCCAGTTGCTGACGCTTTTCACCACGCCCGTCATTTATATCTATTTCGACCGCTGGGGCCGCGAATTGCGCGAATGGCGCGCGCGGCGCAGCGGCGGTACCGCCACCGCAACACCCAACTGAGAAAGCGGCATGAACATCGTCGCGATCTTCACCGGCCGTCCCATCGCCACCACGCTTTTGGCGATCGGCATTGCGCTGGCCGGGTTCGGCGCCCTGTTCCTGATGCCGGTCGCGCCGCTGCCCAATATCGATCTTCCCGTGATCGTGGTCAGCGCCAATATGGCGGGCGCCAGCCCGGAAGTGATGTCGAACACGGTGGCGACACCCTTGGAGCGGCATCTGGGCGCCATCGCCAATGTCAACCAGATGACCTCGCGCAGCTCGGTGGGATCGACCTCGGTCGTGCTGCAGTTCGACATCAGCCGGAATATCGACGGCGCGGCGCGCGACGTGCAGGCCGCGATCAATGCGGCCCGCGCCGACCTGCCGGCGGCGCTGCGCTCCAACCCCACCTATTTCAAGTTCAACCCTTCGTCCTTCCCCATCGTGGTGATGGCGCTTACCTCCAAGACGCTGACGCCGGGGCAGATCTACGATCAGGCTTCCAACATCCTGCAGCAGAAATTGTCGCAGATTTCCGGCGTGGGCGATGTCTCGCTGGCGGGCGCGGCGCTTCCGGCGGTCCGGATCGAGCTTAATCCCCGCGCGCTTTTCAAATACGGCATCGGCCTTGAAGACGTGCGCGCGGC
>JAFECO010000375.1 GCA_018242085.1 Pseudomonadota bacterium | reverse complement strand
CGTCTTTTTCCTTTTCGTCCGCGAATTCCACCACCAGCAGGCCATCGGCCAGGCCCAGCGCGGTTTCGATGGAGTCGGGCAGGCGGTTGCCGATGTCCTTTTTCACCGCGATGCGGTCCACCACGATCTCGATATCGTGCTTGAGCTTCTTGTCGAGCGTGGGCGTGGCGTTCAGCTCATAGAATTTCCCGTCGATCTTGGCCCGCTGAAAACCTTTCTTGAGAAGCTCGGCCAACTCCTTGCGATATTCGCCCTTGCGGCCCCGCACGATGGGCGCCAGCAGATAGAGCCGGGTCCCTTCGGGCAGGGCCAGGATGCGGTCGGCCATCTGGCTGACGGTCTGGCTTTCGATGGGAAGCCCCGTGGCGGGCGAGTAAGGCACGCCCACCCGCGCGAACAGAAGGCGCAGATAGTCATAAATCTCGGTGACGGTGCCCACGGTCGAGCGGGGATTCTTGCTGGTGGTCTTCTGTTCGATGGAGATGGCGGGCGACAGGCCCTCGATATGATCGACATCGGGCTTCTGCATCAGTTCCAGGAACTGGCGCGCATAGGCCGACAGGGATTCCACATAGCGGCGCTGGCCTTCGGCATAGATGGTGTCGAAGGCGAGCGAGGATTTGCCCGAACCCGACAGGCCGGTCAGCACCGTCAGCGTGTCGCGGGGAATTTCCACATCGACATTCTTGAGGTTGTGCTCGCGGGCGCCGCGGATGGAGATGTTCTTCAGCATCTTTTCTGTCTTTTCGGGTTCAGGCGGTCTGGGGTCCCCCGGCGGGCGGCCGAAGGCGGCGCGGGGAGGGCCTTTTCCATATAGGGCGCGAAAGCGAAATTGCCAGGCGGCGGGCCGCCGGAACTCGCGCAGCGCGCATCCCGCGCGGAGCCGGCCAGAGAAGGGGTCGAGGGCTGGACATTGTTGGGGATTGACTCGAGTCGGACGGGAACATAATAGGAACAAACGGACTATGTGCAATGCATAGTCGCGCCGGGCAGCCTAAGGTTCGCCCCTCAATCGCAGCGAGGCAAGGTCATGGCGGGAAGCGTCAACAAGGTCATTCTGGTGGGCAATCTGGGCAAGGATCCGGAGGTGCGCCGCATGACCTCGGGCGATCCGGTGGTGAACCTGTCGGTCGCCACCTCCGAAACCTGGCGCGACAAGGCCAGCGGCGAGCGCAAGGAAAAGACCGAGTGGCACCGGGTGGTGATCTTCAACAAGAACCTGGCCGATGTGGCCGAGAAATATCTGCGCAAGGGCTCCAAAGTCTATCTGGAAGGATCGCTCCAGACCCGCAAATGGACCGACAAGGACGGCGCCGAGAAATATTCCACCGAAGTGGTGCTGCAGAATTTCAACGGCACCCTGGTGATGCTGGATGGCCGCAATGAAGGCGGCGGCGGATCGCGCGAGCGCATGGGCGCCAGCGATGCCCCGGCGGCTTTCCAGCGCGACGAGATGGATGACGAGATTCCGTTCTAGTTTTTTTTCCGTTTTGCTTCTCGCCGGTTGCGCTTCGTCATCAGGCGCGCCGGCGGGGGCCATTTCCCAACCTGATATCGCGGCGGCCTATATCCCACTGCATAGCGGCAGCCGGTTTGCCCATGCGGATGGCGCGGCCATGGCGATCGCGCCCGGCATCGCCGTCACCAACGGCCATAACCGCAACCTGGTGCCGTCCGAAATCGTGATCGGGCAGTCCAGGGATTATGACCTGCTGTTCTTTCGCGATACGCGCACCGTGCGAGTTGCGACCGCCGAACCTGAACGAGGCACCATAGTTCAAGCTTACGGCCAAGGCGTGGACGGCGACCTGCGCACCGCCGACGGCGTCGTGCGCGATATCCAGACCTGTTCCGGCTGCGTGGCGCCGGCCTATTTTGTTTTCGCCGGCAATGCGGGACCGGGCTTCTCCGGCGGGCCGGTTCTGGATTCCGCCGGGCGGCTGGTCGGGATCATTTTCGGCTACAAAAACCAGGGGTCCGAAAGGCTGATTTATGCCTATCCCATCGCCCGTGTCCGGGCCGAGCTTTCCGCCCTGACGGAACCGCGAAAATAGTCAATAGAATCAAGCCATTTCGCGCGATGGAATCATTGGCGCGCAGGCCCCGGAAATGCTAGGAATCGGACCGCTTTCGCGCCCCTTCCGGACGCGTCATTTTTGGGGTCGCGCGATCTTGCGGAAATCCGTTTCTCTCTTTTCCGGTTCGCGCTCCAAGGGATCATTTTGAGCGACACGTCCGATACCGAAGCGCCGCCTCCGGGCGGCCCTGAAACCGGCCTGCCGATTGCGCCCATCGCGATCGAAGA
>JAFECO010000374.1 GCA_018242085.1 Pseudomonadota bacterium | reverse complement strand
AAAGCCATTGGCGGGTGGAACGATCCTGGAAACGCCATTCGGCAAGATCGCCGTGCCCAACATCACTCCGGATCGCGAAACGGGTCTGGGGAATTGGACCGAAGCCGATTTCCGCCGCGCGATGCGCGAAGGCGTGAGCCCCGGCGGCAAGCGGCTTTATCCGGCCATGCCGTATCCTGCTTATGCGCGGATGCCCGATGCCGACATTTCGGCACTATGGGCTTATCTCAAAACGGTTCAGCCGGTGCGCCAGGCGGTGGAGCCCAATCTCTTGCCGTTCCCCTACAATATCCGCGCCTTGATGGTGGGGTGGAACTGGCTCCATCCCAGCCTCGCGGGATTTGCGGCAGTGCCGGGAAAATCCGCCGAATGGAATCGCGGCGCCTATCTGGTCACGGGGCCTGGGCATTGCGGCGCCTGTCACACCGCGAAAACCTTTCTCGGCGCGGACCGCGCCACGGCGCTTACGGGAGCGTCGTTGCAAGGCTGGTTCGCGCCGGAAATCACGGATGCAAAGCCGCACGGGATCGGCAGTTGGAGCATCGATGACATTGTCGCCTATCTGAAAAGCGGCTGGAACAGCCATGCCGCCGCCACCGGCCCGATGGTGGAAGTGGTGGAAAATTCCACATCGCAGATGACCGACGCGGACCTTAGGGCCATTGCCGTCTATCTGAAGGATCAGCCGGCGGGTGCCGTCACGCGGACAGCGAACGCGTTGCCCGCCAGCGATCCGGCTATGCGGGCGGGCGGCAAGCTCTATCAGGACAATTGCGTTGGCTGTCATGGCTGGGATGGCAAGGGTGAAAGACTGATCTTCCCGCCCCTTGCCGGCAATGCCGTCCTGCTCCAGCCCAGCGCCGAAAGCCTGACGCGGGTTGTGCTGGAAGGCGCGCAGGCGGCGGGAACAAAATCCGCCCCGACGGCCCCCGCCATGCCGTCTTTCGCCTGGAAACTGGACGATGGCGAAGTGGCGGCTCTTCTCACTTATATCCGCAACAGCTGGGGCAACGAAGCCGCGCCGGTATCGGCGGCGTCCGTTGCGAAGATCCGGGCCAATCTGCGCGGACGTTAACTTGCGATCACCGTGGCTAGGGTCTTAGAAACGGACATGTCCGGCAAAGCCGACGCAGCCATCGCTGACTTCATGACGCGGGAAAAGCTCGGTCCCCGCTTTGCCGAAACCGTGGCGCGGGTTTATCGGCCGCTGGCGGTCCGGATCGAAAGTTTGGCGCGGACCCATCCCGGATTGATCGTGGGATTTTGCGGCTCCCAAGGCAGCGGCAAATCCACCGGCGTCGCCCTGCTGAAAATTCTGCTGGAGGCGGAAGGCCTGCGGACCGCAACCCTCTCCATCGACGACCTTTATCTTTCCAAAGAGGCCCGGCAGAAGCTGGCGGAGGAGGTGCACCCACTTCTGGCGACGCGCGGGCCGCCCGGCACGCATGACGTGGCGCTGGGGGAGGAGGTGCTGAATGCCCTTCCCAAATCCCAGGCGGTGTCCATTCCCCGCTTCGACAAAGCGCGTGACACACGGATGGATCCTTCGAAGTGGGATCAATTCCAGGGACCTGCCGATGTGATCCTGTTTGAAGGCTGGTGCGTGGACGCGCGGCCCCAACCGCCTGAGGCGTTGGCGGAGCCGGTCAATGCGCTGGAGCGCAATTCCGATCCGGATGGCCGGTGGCGCGCCTATGTCAATGACGCGCTGGCCGGACCGTATCAGCATTTGTTTGGCCGGATCGGATTTCTGGTGTTTCTTGCCGCGCCATCTTTTGAAGTGGTGGCGGGCTGGCGCAAGGAGCAGGAAGCCAAGCTCAGGGCGCGCACGGACGGATCGTCTCACGTGATGAGCGATGACGAGATCGATCGCTTTGTCCAATTCTATGAGCGGCTGACCCGTTTCATGCTGACCGAAATGCCATCACGCGCGGACGCAGTGGTACATCTCGGCGCAAACCGCGAGCCGCTGGAGCTGGACATTCATATCCGCTGAAGGCGCTTCACGCCTTGGCGGCCAGCCGTCCGATCAGAAGATTGAAGAAACGGGCGGACTCCACATCGATGGCGACATTGGCGTTGGGCGTGAATTTGTCCCTGAGCATGGTGGAGGTTTTGGTGCCGGCCAAGGTCGGCGCCGAGCCGCGCAGGCCCGCTTCATTGGGGCGATAGCCCAAGGTTTCGCCCGCGGTCAGTTCACCCATGGTCTCGACATCGACGTAATAGGGCTTCCACTTCAGCAGCGACGGATCGAGGAATGACGCCAGGGCCAGGGAATCGTGCATGTTGGGGCCCGACGCATTGCC
>JAFECO010000373.1 GCA_018242085.1 Pseudomonadota bacterium | reverse complement strand
TCCACCGCCAGCTTCATCGCCCGCGCCATCTTCACCGGATCCTTGGCATGGGCGATGCCGGTGTTGGAGATCACCGCATCGCAGCCCAGCTCCATCGCGATGGCGGCATCCGAGGCCGTGCCGATGCCCGCATCCACGATCACCGGCACCTTGGCGTCTTCCACGATCATGCGGATATTCACCGTGCTCTGGATGCCCATGCCCGAACCGATCGGGGATGCCAGCGGCATGATCGCCACCGCGCCCATCTCTTCCAGCCGCTTGGCCATCAAGGGATCGTCGCTGCAATAGACCATCACCTGGAAGCCGTCTTTGGTGAGCATCTCGGTGGCCCGGAGCGTCTCCAGCATGTCGGGATAAAGTAGTTTCTTCTCGCCCAGCACTTCCAGCTTCACCAGGCTCCAGCCGCCCGCTTCGCGCGCCAGGCGCAAGGTGCGCACCGCGTCCTCGCCGGTGAAGCAACCGGCCGTGTTGGGCAGATAGGTATATTTCTTGGGATCGATGAAATCGATCAGTCGGGGCTGACCTGGATCGGTGAGATTGACCCGGCGCACCGCCACCGTGACGATTTCGGCGCCGCTGGCTTCCAGCGCGCGGGCGTTATCTTCGTAATTCTTGTATTTGCCCGTGCCCACGATCAGGCGCGAGCCATAGGTCTTGCCCGCGATGGTGAGCGGCTTGTCGATGCGCGGCACGTCCACAGGAGCATTGCCCCCGCCAATGAAATGGACGATCTCGAAACGGTCGCCATCGGCCACGGCGACCTGGTCATAGGTGGAGCGCGGCACGATCTGAAGATTGCGCTCGACCGCGATCTTGGCGGGGTCGAGCCCCAAGGATTGGAGCATGGCCTTGATGGTCAGCCCGCTATCCAGCGCGCGGGGTTCGCCGTTCAAAGTGACGTTCAGATTGGGGGACATATAAGCGGGCCTATTAGGGTTTCCGTTCCGGACCGTAGCGATTATAAGGCTTGAATCCGCTTCGGTAACGGAAACGGCATGGCAAAAAACTCAAGCAAATCCAAGCTCTTACCAATATATATCATCAACGGGCCGAATCTCAACCTGCTGGGGACCAGGGAGCCGGAGATTTATGGCCGCGCCACATTGGGCGAGATCGAGAAATTGTGCGCCGAGCGCGGCCGCGGCCATGGGCTTTCCACCGTCTTCCTCCAGAGCAACAAGGAAGGCGAATTGGTCGAATTCCTGCAGGAGGCCCGCACGGGAGCCTCCGCCGTCCTTCTCAACGCCGCCGCCTATACCCACACTTCGGTGGCGATCCTGGACGCGCTGCAGATGCTGAAACAGCCGGTGATCGAAGTGCATCTTTCCAATCCGGCACGGCGGGAGGATTTTCGCCACCTCTCCTATGTCGCCAAAGCCGCCACCGGAATCGTTGCCGGCCTGGGCGTGAATTCCTATCTGCTGGCGATCGACGCGGTGGCGGCCATTCTGGCCGGCGCCCCTTCCAAGAAAAAATGAGACGAGTGACATGAGCGCCAAAGACGACCTGAAATCACGCCTGTCGGGCAACAAGCCGGGCATTGACGCCGAGGCGATCCGCGCCCTGTCCGATCTTCTGGCGGAAACCGGATTGACGGAAATCGAAGTCGAGCAGAATGGCGCGCGCATCCGCGTCGCGCGCGCGGGCGCCATGGCGGCCATCGCGGCCGCTGCGCCCGTCGTCAGCGCCCCGGCACCGGCTGCCGCCGCGCCTGCCGCCGCCCCCTCGTCCGGCCCGCAACCTGGCGCGGTCACGTCCCCCATGGTGGGCACGGTCTATGCCGCGCCCGAACCGGGCAAGCCGCCTTTCGTGAAAGTGGGCCAGCAGGTCAAGGAAGGCGACACGCTCTTCATCGTCGAAGCGATGAAGACCATGAATCCCATTCCCGCCCCCCGGAGCGGCACGATCAAGGAAATCTGCGTGGAAAACGGCTCGCCGGTCGAGTTCGGGCAGACCCTGCTGATCCTCGGCTAAGGCATGTTCGAAAAGATACTCATCGCCAATCGCGGCGAAATCGCTCTTCGCGTCATCCGCGCCTGCAAGGAAATGGGCATCGCCACTGTGGCGATCCATTCCACCGCCGATTCCGATGCCATGCATGTGCGCCTGGCGGACGAAAGCGTCTGCGTCGGCCCCGCCCCCGCTGCGCAATCCTATCTGAATGTCCCTGCCATCATCGCGGCTTGCGAGATCACGGGCGCCGAAGCCATTCATCCCGGTTACGGCTTTCTGTCGGAAAACGCCAAATTCGCCGACATCGTGAAAGAGCACGGCATCACCTTCATCGGCCCCACCGCCGATCACA
>JAFECO010000372.1 GCA_018242085.1 Pseudomonadota bacterium | reverse complement strand
TGGCTATAGCGGCGGCACGGTGGGCGCGAACGGTTTCGGTGGACCGGACGGCTTGAAATATCTGCGCGGCCTGGATGTGGTGGATGCGAACAATATCGGCCTGGAAGGCCATTCGATGGGCGGCTGGACGATATTGAAAGCCGCCGAAGCGATGCCCGACGGCTACAAGGCCATGGTGCTGGAAGGATCGGGCACGGGCGTATTGGGCACGCGCGCGGGCACGCCGGATTTCCCCCGCAATGTGGCGGTGGTGTTCAGCCGCTACGACGAATTCGCCAAGCTGATGTGGGGCGTGCCGCGCGCCTGGGAGGTTGGCGTCAGCGAGAAATTGAAAACATTGTTCGCCGCAACAGAGGCCATCGCGCCGGGCCGATTGCATGGCGACATGGCATCGGGCACGGCGCGGCAACTCTATACGCCCGTCACCACCCATCCCGGCGATCACATCTCGCGCGAAGCCATCGGCGATGCCGTGGAATGGTTCGGCAAGACTTTGCAAGGCGGCATGCCGGGACGCGGTGACTCCGTCTGGGTCTGGAAGGAAGTGGGAACCCTGGCCGCATTTGCCGGCTTTGTGTTGCTGCTGCTGGGGGCGTTCGAGCTTTACCTGCGCCTGCCCGGTTTTGCCTGGCTGGCCTTGCCCCAGGATCCGGTGCGCGAGCGGCGGGACATGCGCTGGTGGATGGCCGCGGCCGCCGCCGCGCTGATCCCGGTCGTTACATTTTATCCCTTCATGGAATTCGGCCAGATGGCGATGCCGACGTCGCGGCTTTTCCCCCAATCCATCACCAATCAGGTCCTGGTCTGGGCGGCGTTGAACGCCGTGATCACGTTGATCCTGACCCGGATGCTCAAAGGCCCCAAGCCCCGCTTCAATCCCCGCAGCCGCGGCGCGTTTGCCATCGCGCTGATGACGGTGGCGACCGGCTATCTGTCGCTCTTGCTGGCGGATTTCCTGTTCAAAGTGGATTTCCGGTTCTGGGTGGTGGCGCTGAAACTTTTCAGCCCGGATCAGTTCCGCTGGTTCCTGTTCTATCTGATCCCCTTCACGGCGTGTTTTGCCGTGATGTCCCGCGCGCTGATGGCGCTGGCGATCCGGGGTGACGGCGCGGCCAGGCAATATGCCAGCGCGCTGGCGGTTCTGGCGGGCGGCTTTCTTCTGTTCCTGATCGCGCAATATGCGCCTTTGTTCCTGGGCGGGGCGCTGCTGGTACCGGGCGAGGCGCTGAACGCCATCATCTCCATCCAGTTCCTGCCTTTGATGGGCATCATCGCCGTCATTCTGGTCTTCACCGCCCGGCGCACCGCCAGTCCCTGGCCCGGCGCGGCGATCTGCGGATTGTTCGTCACCTGGTATATCGTGGCGGGCACGGCGGTGCAGTTTGCGGCATCATAGATAGAGCGGAACCCTCCATGCAGATGACGCGCACCACCGAAGGCGCCCAGCCGGGCCAGGACATTCCCGATCTTCGCCTGTTCGTCTTTGCCCTGTTCTTCATTTTCGGCGGCATCACCAGCCTGAACGATGTCCTGATCCCCAAGCTGAAGGAACTGTTCACCCTTTCCTATGCCGAAGTGATGACGGTGCAGTTCGCCTTCTTCGCCGCCTATTTCATCATCTCGATTCCGGCCGCCGCCATCGTCAAGCGGGTGGGTTATATGCGCGCGGCGGTGATCGGGCTTCTCACCATGATGACGGGCTGCCTGCTGTTCATTCCCGCATCCCTGTCGGCCGTGTTCGCCATGTTCCTTCTGGCCCTGTTCGTGCTGGCGTCCGGCATCACCGTCATTCAGGTGGTGACCAATCCCTTGATCTCCATTCTGGGCACGCCGGAAACTGCGCATAGCCGCCTCACCTTCGCGCAGGCCTTCAACTCCCTGGGCACCACCGTCTTTCCCTATGTGGGTTCGATCCTGATCCTGGGCTCGCTGGCCAAAGTCGATGCCGCCGGGCTGACCGGCCCGGCGCTGGATGCGTTCCGCCGCGACGAGACCCAGATGGTGATCCGCACCTATCTGGGGCTGGCGGCGGCGCTGGGCGTGCTGGCGGCGCTGGTCTGGTCGCGGCGCAAGCGCCTGGCCGAAACGATTTCCACCAACGCCGATATCTGGAAAGCCTTCAATCTTCTGAAGCGCGCGCGCTTCGCCTTCGGCGCCGCCTGCATCTTTCTCTATGTCGGGGCGGAGGTTTCCATCGGCTCCATCATCGTCAACTACCTGATGCAGACCAATGTGCTGGGGCTGGCCGCCGAATCCGCGGGCAAGCATGTGCCCTTTTATTGGGGCGGGGCGCTGGTCGGCCGCTTCATCGGG
>JAFECO010000371.1 GCA_018242085.1 Pseudomonadota bacterium | reverse complement strand
GCCTTGCGCAGTTCATACGCCGCCGTCATGCCGGCAAGTCCCGCGCCCAGGATCAGGACCGACGCGCCTTTCGCATCGCCCGGCAATTTGATCGGGCCGGTGAAGTCGGATGTGCCGGTGTAGCCCATCGCCACCATGGTGTCGTACATCAGCGCGCTGCCGCCTGTGGCGCCGATGAATTTCAGAAGCGAGCGGCGGCTGACGGGCGGCTTGGTATTTGTCGGCACGGAATATCCCCTTGATGGCGGGGCAGCGCATCGCGGCCCGGCGGCGCCATCTCCTACAACTTAGCGGGCGGCCGGAGAAGTGTTTCGGCGCGCGGCCAGGAAAACTGTTCTTGCGGTTTCTCGTCCGTCCGCGCGACAAAAAGGCCTAGTGGCGCAGCTCGGCCCAGATCTCGCCCAGGATCGGCAGCACCGACGCCAGAAGCAGGATGGCCATCAGAACATTAAACAGTCGCAATGCTAGGGGTGACCGCAGCCAACGGCCGATCGCCGCCCCGCAGGCCGCCCAGGTCAGGCTGCTGGAAAAGGACACCGCCACGCTCAGCGCCGCGATGATCGCCACTTGCAGATAAAGATGCGCGCCCACGCCCGCGGTATAGGCCGAGATCGCGCCCACCGCGATCAGCCAGGCTTTGGGATTGATCCATTGAAACGCGGCCGCCTGCAGAAAGGTGAGCGGCCTGGCGCTCGCGGCGGCGCCGGAAACCGATGAACTGCGCGCGATCTGGAACGCCAGCCAGAGAAGATAAAGAGAGCTGACCACCTTCATGCCCAGCTGCAGACCGGTGGACGCCAGTAAAAGGCTGGCCAGCCCCAACCCGATCACCAGGATCATCGCCGGAAATCCCAGCGCCACGCCCATCAGGTGCGGCCAGGTCCGCCGCACGCCATAGGTGGCGCCCGACGATGCCAGCATCACATTGTTGGGGCCGGGCGTGAATCCCATCACGATGGAAAAGACCAGCACGGCCACGAATGTATCGAACGACATGATGCCCAGCAGATACGGGACGCATGCGGCCCGCAATGGGTCCGGTCATGAGCGCAAAGCGTAGCTGCCCCGTGAGGGATGCGGGCGTCAGCTGAAATCCCAGAATGGTCCGGTGAGCGCATGCCGCTGAAAAACCTGCCGCACCTCCTCGGCCGAGCGCTTGCGCCACGGCGCCGTCACATAGCCGCCATACCAGTCGCTGGCGAAGCCCCAAAGCTGCGGCAGAGAAAGGACCGCGCCTTTGGGCATGGCGTGGCGGCGGCACCAATCGTCGATCGCCTCCATCGAACGGAAAGGCTGGAACGACGCGCAGGCGAAAATCACATTGTCCCACCAGCGCGCGGCGGGCGTGGAAAGATGAAACACGTCGCCGGTATCGACCAGCGCGCCATCCGCGACGCGAAACACCACCGGCTCCCTCTCGCCGCCATAACGGGTGTGAATATGCGCGTCGCACGACAAGGATGCGGCGATCCCGCACGCGCAATAAAGACAGTTCGCCCAATAGCCGCCTTTGGCGGTCTCGACCCAGCAGGAGCCCGCCGAAAGCGCGAAGGGATGCACCACCCAGGGATCGGTGGTGCCCGGATGCAGCAGCAGAGCATGCGCGTCGGCAAGGCGCTGCAGGGATCGCCTGACATCGGAGGGCGTGCGCGACAATTCGGCGGCCAGCGTTTCGATGGCGGGCGCGTGCCCCAGCCGCGCGATCGCGCGGGTCAAGGCGCCGCGCACCGCTTCGTCATTCTTGTCGAGCATCGTGCTTCTCCTAGATCGGCAGGGCGCTTTCATAGGCGAACAAGGCCGGCATGCCGCCCGTGTGCAGGAAGATCACATGCTGACCGGCGCGCCAGCGCCCCTGCCGTATCAGCGCGATCAGTCCCGCCAGGCCTTTGCCGGTATAGACCGGATCCAGCACCAGCCCTTCCAGCGCACCGGCCAGCTTGATCGCTTCGATGGTGGCCGCATGCGGCACGCCGTAAGCAGGACCCGCGTGCCCGGCAACGACCTCGATCCGGGATTCGGGAAATGGCACATTGAGCAGAGCGGCGGCAGCCTTGGCGCAGGCCGCAACCTCGGCCCGCACCCGCTCCGGCTCCGCGTCGATATCGATGCCGACGATGCGTGTGTCCTCAAGCGCAATGCAAGCTCCCAGCACCAGCCCGGCCTGCGTGCCGCCGCTGCCGGAACTGTGCAGGATCGCGGCGGGATCGAAACCGGCGATGCGCGCCTGCTGCGCGATTTCCACGATTGTGGACGCATAGCCCACCGCGCCCAGCGGACTGGAAACGCCATAGGGCACCGTGAAGACGTTTGCGCCTTT
>JAFECO010000370.1 GCA_018242085.1 Pseudomonadota bacterium | reverse complement strand
AGGCCATCGCCCCGCGCCTGGAACGACGCTTCGAAGGTCGAAGCCGTCATCAGCGGCATGTCGCCATAGGCGATCACCAGCTCGCCGTCGAAATCCTTCAGCGCCTCGCCCGCCGCCGCGGCGGCATGACCGGTGCCAAGCTGCTTGTCCTGCACCGCGCTCTGACAGCCTTGGGCATGGGCATAGTCCCGCACGGCATCGGCGCCGGGGGCAATCACCACCACGATGCGCGATACACCGGCTGCCTTCAGTCCCCCGATCACATGTCCCAGCATGGAGAGGCCCGCGACCTTGTGCAGGACCTTGGGGGTCTGCGACTTCATCCGCGTGCCCTGACCCGCAGCGAGAATTATGGCGGCCCTATTCATTGCAGGCGCCTTCTGTTTTTTGTCGCATTTTTCCGGCCCGACGGCGGAGCGAACTTTCAAGGACGGCCATTCCGGAAAAATGCTCCGGGGGCCCAGCAGCGGGAATAATGGCGGCTCTGGTCATGGTTCCCGGTAAGTCCCGGCCCGAAAAAGAGGAAGTGACGATTTGCGACACTATATTGCCCGGAATTTACACCTTATTACTCCCCGCCCATGACCTCCATTACGCCCCCCACCCTGATCTTCGACCTGGACGGTACCCTGGTGGACACCGCCCCGGACCTTCTGGCCGCCGCTAATGCCGTTCTGGCGGCCAGGGACCGCCCGGCCATCGATCCGACCACCCTGCACCACATGATCGGCTTCGGAGCCCGCTCCCTGATCGCCCAGGCCTTCACCGCCACTGGCGAGGAAGCCCGGGCCGAGGAGATGCCCGCCCTGGAAGCGATCTTCCTGGACCATTACCGGGCCCATCTGGCCGATTTCAGCCGCCCCTTTCCGGGGGTGGAAGAAACCCTCCTCCGGCTCAAGGACGCCGGCGCGCAGATGGCGGTGCTCACCAACAAGCCCCATGTGCTGGCGGCGCCTCTGCTGGAGCAGCTCGACCTCTTGCGCTTTTTCCCCATCGTTTATGGCGCGGGCTCGCGCGGTTATGTCAAACCCGATCCGCGCATCTTCCATGACGTGGTGGATGAATTGTCCGGCGGCAAAGGCCATGGCGGCAAGGGCGTGATGATCGGGGATTCGGTCACCGATCTTCAGACCGCCCGCGCGTCGAACGTGCCCTGCATCCTGATGTCGTACGGCTATACGCCCGTGCCCGCCGCGTCGCTGGGCGCGGATGTGGTGCTGGACGATTTCTCGCACCTGCTCGACGCGATCCCCAGGCTGCCGGTCTGACGGCCGCTCGCTCGGGCTCGCTGTCATAATTCCGTTTCCGGACTGGTTCATTGAGACGGCGCGGGATTATGGTGTCCCGTCTTCCGGAGGCTCGCATGGCCAAGAACAAGAGATGGAATAAGCTGATCGCCCGCATCCAGGCGCTGGAAGACGCGCTGGCGGGCCTGTTGACGGGCAAATCCGCGTCCGGCGCAAAGCGCGGGAAAGCGAAGAAAGCGTCCGCAAAGCCCGCGGCCAAATCCAAGCGCAAGGCACACGCCAAGAAGTCCCTCCAAAAGCCTGCCCCGAAATCCGCGCGCGCCAAAAAGCGCGCGAAGGCCGCACCCAAGCCGCGCAAGAAGAACCTGCGGGCCGCGGTTGCAGAAAATGCGCCCATCCTGCCGCAGCCGCCCATCCCGTCCCTTTAAGAGCGTCCCGCGGTCGTATCCGCCGCCCTGACGGCGTTCGGCAATCCGGCCTAAAATGGCGGGGAATCAGGACGCGGCGGGGGCATTCCATGATCCAGGTTGCAGGACGGGACGACTCGTCCCGCATGCTTTGGCAATCGGCCCTCACCGGGATCGGCTTCTTTCTTCTGGGGTATGGCGGCTTTCAGCTCACCGGCCATGGCCGCATGATCGCGCTGGTCTGGCCCGCGAACGCATTTGTCGTCTGCATGATCGTGCGCCTGTCCCGGTCGCGGCTTCAGGATGTCCTGATGCTGGCGGCGGCGTTCATCGCCCAGGTGAGCATCAATCTGGTGGCCAAGGCGCCGCTTCCCGTGACCGTGGGATTCAGCCTTGTCGGCCTGGCCGAAATGATCGCCGCGGTTTGGGCGGTCCGGCGTTTCGGGCGCTTTCGCGACACATGGGGAGCCTTGCGCTTTCTGGCCACGGCCATCGTCGCGCCCGCCCTGACCGGCGCCAGCCTGGCGGCGGGGGTGATGATCGCGGTGGGCAATGCGGACTGGCTGGCCGACAGCCGCCACTGGTTCGCGTCCAACGTGCTGGGCTTCAGCATCATCCTGCCCGTGGGGCTGGCGATTTCCCGGCGCAAACTGATCAAGCTGAATTT
>JAFECO010000036.1 GCA_018242085.1 Pseudomonadota bacterium | reverse complement strand
CGCATGACGATTTCTGGACCTGGCGCGACATCATGTACCGCTTCGTCGACCGGATCACGCCCGACGATTTGGAAGCGATCTCCGCGCTGGCCTATATGGAAATGCTGGAAAGCGGCTTCACCCATGTGGGCGAATTTCATTACCTGCACCGGGCGCCGGATGGGGCCTTCTATGACGATCCGGCGGCGATGGCGGGGCGCATCGCGGCGGCGGCCGAGATATCGGGAATCGGCCTCACGCTCCTGCCGGTCTTCTATGCCCATTCCGGTTTCGGCGGCGCGCCGCCCCATGCCGGGCAAAAGCGCTTCATTTCGACCTCCGACGAATTCGCCAAGCTGGTGGAAGGGTCTGCTGTCGCGGTCGCGGGCCTGACCAACAGCCGGGTGGGGATTGCGCCGCACAGTTTGCGGGCGGTGACCAAGGCGGAGCTGACGGAGATTCTGTCCCTGGCCCGAACATCGCCCATTCACATCCATATCGCCGAACAGACGCGGGAGGTGGAGGATTGCAGGGCCTGGTGCGGAAAATCGCCCGTCACATGGCTGATGGAAAATGCTCCGGTCGATTCCCGCTGGTGCCTGGTCCATGCCACCCATGTCGACGAGGCCGAATTGCGCGCCATCGCGGCGTCCGGCGCGGTGGCCGGTCTTTGCCCCATCACCGAAGCCAATCTGGGAGACGGGGTTTTCCCGCTCGGCGAATTCCTTGCGCATTCGGGACGGATCGGCATCGGCTCGGATTCCAATGTTTACATCAGTGCGGCCGAAGAATTGCGATTGCTGGAATATGCGCAACGGCTGAACTGCCGGGCCCGCAATGTGGCGGCATCGGCCACCGCATCGACCGGCCGCTTTGTGTTCGACGCGGCGATAACGGGAGGCGCGCAGGCGCTCGGCGTCAAATCCGGCCTGGACGTGGGCTCTGCCGCAGATATCATGACTCTCGATGCCGGGCATGCCGCACTGGCCTGCCGCGCGGGAGACGCCTTGCTGGACAGCTACGTGTTCGCGGGATCCGGCGGCATTATCGGCGATGTTTGGCGTGGGGGAGAAAAGCTTGTCAGCAACGGTCGGCATGTGCGCAAGGACGGCATTATTGCCCGTTACAAAAAGACGCTGGGAAGACTGCTTTCGTCTTAGCGCGGCATGAAAGCCGCCTCATCGCTGCACGAAAAGATCCGCAAGGCCATCGAAGGCAAGATACTCTCCGGCGCCTGGGCGCCGGGATATCGCATTCCGTTCGAACGGGATCTGATGTCGCAATATGGCTGCGCGCGCATGACCGTGAACCGCGCGCTGGCCAGCCTGGTCGATGCGGGCCTGATCGTCCGGCGGCGGCGGGTGGGCTCCTTCGTGGCCCAGCCGCATATCCGGTCGGTGATTTTGGATATCCCGGACATCAAGGCGGATGTGGTCGCCCGCGGCGGCAGTTATGGCCTGCGCCTTTTGTCGCGCAAAGTGCGCAAGGCGGCCCGCGCCGATGAAAAGGCGCTGGCGGGGCAGGGACCCATCATGGTGCTGCGTTGCCTTCATCTGGCGAATGGCCGGCCTTTCGCGCTGGAAGATCGCATCATCAACCTGAAGGCGGTGCCGGCCGCGGCGGCGGCGGATTTTTCCGTGGAGCCGCCCGGTACATGGCTTCTTGTTCATGTGCCCTGGACCGAAGCGGAGCATCGCATCACCGCCGTCAATGCGGACGCCGCGACCTCGGAGATTCTGGATGTGCCGGCGGGAGAGGCCTGCCTGTTGCTGGAACGCCGGACCTGGCGCGGCAAAGCCAATATCACGTCCGTGCGCCAGACCTTTGTGGGCGCCACCTACGACCTGATCGCCCGCTTCACCTCCAAAAGCATGGCGCGGCAAAAACATTCTGCCGTCTGACGGCGCGCCTCTTTGCGAGTTTTGTTGCGCCGCACCCAAGGCTGATCCGCCTTGGCAAGTTTGCGCGTAATGTCTAGACATATGGAAGCAAAGGTCCGGCCCTGTGATGGCGGCCGAGCGTTGAATCCGGTGAATGTCTTTGGGGGATGGCATGACAGCGCGGCGGACAATCCTGACGGCGGCCTTGTGCGTGATGGCGGCGGGAATGGCGTCGGCGCAGCCCGCGCCGGCGGCGCGCAGCCAGGCCTCGATCCTGCATCTGGACGACCCGACCCTGTCGAAGCCGACATATCGGGTGCTGTTCGAATCCAATGTGCGGGTTCCGATGCGCGACGGGGTGACCCTGGCGAGCGATGTCTATCGCCCGGACGCGCCCGGCAAATTTCCCGCCATCCTGGTGCGCACGCCTTACAATCGCGCTTCGGCGGGCCTCACCGACGAAGCGCGCTGGTTCGCGGCCCGCGGCTATGTGGTGGTCCGGCAGGATGTGCGGGGCCGCTACGATTCCGACGGCACTTTCTATGCCTTCAAGAATGAAGCCGATGACGGCTATGACGCCGACGAATGGTTCGGCAGCCAGCCCTGGTTCGACGGCAATCTGGGCACCATGGGCGGTTCCTATGTCGGCTATACCCAATGGGCCCAGGCGATCCGGGGCAGCAAATATCTGAAGGCGATGATCCCCTACATCACCACGCCGGATATTTACGGCAACTGGATCTATATCGACGGCGCGTCGCATTACGGCTTCGACCTGCCCTGGGGCGGGATCACCATGGACAGCCATGTGAGCCAGTTCACTGACGGTTTCGCATGGGATCCCATCTATCGGCACCTGCCGACGGCGACGGCCGATGAGGCGGGGCACCACCGCACGCCGCATTATCGCGACTGGATGGCCCATCCCACCCGCGATGCCTATTGGGACGGCATCAGCTTCGACAATGACTATAACAAGATCTCGGTGCCGATCCTTTCCCTGGACGGCTGGTACGACATTTTCCTGCGCGGCGACATCAATGACGATGCCCGCATGCGCAAGGAAGGAAAGACGCCGGAAGCGCGCAGCGGCAAGCGATTGATGATCGGGCCCTGGGCGCACAGCGTGGGCACGCGCACCTTGCCCACCGGGATCGATGGCGGCGCCCCCGCCGCGTCCGGCGACAATGCCGTTTTCGACATGAAGCTGGTGTTTTTGCGCTGGTTCGATCACTGGCTGAAAGGGATCGACAATGGCGTCACCGCCGACGATCCCATCCAGATCTTCGTGATGGGGGACAATGTCTGGCGCAATGAGAAGGAATGGCCGCTCGCCCGCACCCAATACACCAATTACTATATTCAGAGCGGTGGGCGCGCCAATTCGGCGATCGGCGACGGCGTTCTGACCACTGAGCAGCCCAAAGGCGCCGACAGGGACGGCTTCAGCTACGACCCGGCCAATCCGGTTCCGTCCATGGGCGGCAATGTCTGCTGCAGCAATGTGCCCAGCGGGCCGATGGATCAGCGCGCGGTGGAACGGCGCGACGATGTCCTGGTCTATACCACCCCGGAAATGAAGGAGCCGACCGAGATCACCGGCCCCATCAAGATGGAGTTGTTCGCCGCGACCTCGGCCAAGGACACGGACTGGACCGCGAAGCTGGTGGATGTGCAGCCTAACGGCGCGGCCCAGAACATCCAATCGGGCATTGTGCGGGCGCGCTATCGCAATGGCGGCGGCAAGCCCGCGCAAGCGATCGAGCCGGACAAGGTTTACAATTATTCGATCGACCTTTGGGCGACGAGTTACGTGATCCAGCCGGGCCACAAGCTGCGCCTGGAAATTTCCAGCAGCGATTTTCCCCGCTTCGACCGCAACCTGAACACGGGCGAGGATCCGGCGACCGGAACGCGGATGATAGTCGCCAAGCAGACCATCTATCACAGCGCGCGATATCCCTCGCACTTGCTGCTGCCGCTGATCCCGCGGGGAGCGGGCAAATGAGGTCGATCTGGAAAGTTATGACCAGCGCCCTGCTGCTCAGCGCCGCCGCCGCGCCGCTGGCGGATGCGCAAGGCGTGAATGTGCCCTTCGCGCCGCATTGGGACGATCAGCTTTCCCAGCCCGCTTACAAAGTGCGCGTCGAGCATAATGTGCGCATTCCCATGGGCGACGGCGTCACCCTGTCGGCGGATGTCTACCGGCCCGACACGGAGGGGCGCTTCCCGGCCCTGATCGAACGGACGCCTTACAGCAACAATGCGGCGGATGAGATCGCCGATTCCAAATGGTTTGCCGAACGCGGCTATGTCGTGGTCAATGAAGATGTGCGCGGACGTTATGACTCGGACGGCAAATTCTATCCCTATCGCAACGAAGCCAATGACGGTTTCGACACCGACGAATGGGCTGCGGCGCAATCCTGGAGCAACGGCAAGGTGGGCACCTTGGGCGGCTCCTATCTGGGCTATACCCAGCTGACCCAGGGACTTCGCGCCAGCAAGCATCTGGTGTCGATGTCGGCGGAAGTCACCAGCTCGGATATTTATGACGGCTGGGCCTATGTGGATGGCGCCTTTGTGCTGGGCTTTGCCTTGCCCTGGGGCGCGGGCGTGATCGATGGCCATGTCAATCAAAGCGGCGCCGGGGTCGATGACTGGCCCACCATCTTCCAGCACCTGCCGGTCCTGGATGCCGCGAAGGCCGGTGGCTATGACAATCAGCCCTACCGCGACTGGCTGATGCATCCCAGGCGCGACGATCCTTATTGGACGGGCATCAGTTATGAGCGCGAGGTCCAGAATATCGGCGTGCCGCTGCTGGTGGTGGATGGCTGGTACGACATCTTCCTGCGGGGCGCCCTGCGCGACGATGTGAATATCCGCAAGAATGGCGCCACCGCGCTGGCGCGCGACAACAAGCGCATGATCATCGGGCCCTGGGTCCATTCCAAGACTCGTTTCCCGCGCATCAACGGAAACTCGAAGATCACGACCGGTCCGGATCGCGAAATCGATTTCGGCCCGGATGCCCAGATCGACATGCGCAAGGTTTATCTGCGCTGGCACGATCACTGGCTGAAGGGGATCGACAATGGCGTGGAGAAGGACGCGCCTATTTCCCTGTTCGTGATGGGCGAGAATCGCTGGCGCTATGAGCAGGAATGGCCGCTGGCGCGCACGCGCTACACCAGATATTTCCTGCAAAGCGGCGGCCATGCCAACAGCGCGGCGGGCAATGGCACGCTTGCGTTGCAGACGGGCGGGGCACCGACCGACACATTCGTATATGACCCGGCGTCACCGGTGCCCACTCTGGGCGGAACCTCTTGTTGCAGCTCGGTGCCGAACGGCCCACATAATCAGGCGCAGATCGAAAGCCGCGACGATGTTCTGGTCTATACCACCCCGCCCTTGACCGAAAAGGTCGAAGTGACGGGGCCCTTGACCGTGAAGCTTTATGCCGCGACCTCCGGGGCGGATACGGATTGGACCGCCAAGCTGGTGGATGTGTGGCCCGACGGTTATGCCCAGAACATCCAGGACGGGATTTTGCGGGCGCGATACCGGCGCGGCAAATCCTTGCCGGCGTCGCTTCCGGAAAGCGGAAAAGTCTATGAATACGACATCGATCTGTGGGCGGCGAGCAATGCCTTCCTGCCGGGTCATCGCATCCGGCTGGAAATTTCGAGCAGCAATTTCCCCCATTTCGATCGCAACCTGAACACCGGCGAAGATCCGGCGACCGGCACGAAGATGCAGAAAGCGACACAGACAATTTATCATTCCGCGAAATATCCGTCCTACATCCTTCTTCCTGTCATTCCATCACCGAAAATTGCTGCGAAGTAACGATGCATCTGCCCGGCGCAATCAGAATGAGCATCGCGTTCATCCCGCGTTCAGATTGAATCTTCTAATCAACAAGGAGGGAGAGAGCAGAGCTGACGTCTTGAAGCACTGGCGATCCCGTCGCACAGCATAGCTTTATTTTCGCATCGACCGTTCTGCGCGTATGAGCGGTCCTGCATATGTCGCATTTGATTTCACGAAATTTCGGGGACGCCGGTGTCGATCGAAGGAAAACGGATATTCTTTTTGCGTGCCGCCTTGGCTGCGGTGTTGTTGGCGAGCGCATCGGGTCTGGCCTGGGCGCAGCGCGCCGCCGAAAATGCCGTCACCCAGGCGGACGATGCATTCGGAACCAGTGTGGGCAACGAGCAGGTGGGACTTTACTCTTCCTTCGATGTGCGCGGCTTCTCGCCCACGGCGGCGGGCAATGTCCGTATCGACGGCCTTTATTTCGATCAAGTGACCGAACTCGATTCCCGCGTGGTGGATTCATCGCGCATCCGGGTGGGCATCGCCGCTCAGGGCTATGCCTTCCCCGCGCCCACCGGCGTGGTGGATTATTCCTTGCGCCTGCCGGGCGCCGATCCGCATCTTAGCGTCCTGACCGAGACCAACACCCGCGGCACCACGCGCGTGGAATTCGACGGCGCCACGCCGCTCATCGATGGCGTTTTGAGCGTCGGCGGCGGGGTGGGATTCGTCCGCGACGTGCTGGCCGATGGGTCGAGCAGCTATCAGCATAGCGAAGGGGTCCTGGCCCGCTGGACGCCGGCGCCGCATATCGAAATTCTGCCTTTCTGGTCCCGGCTGGACATTCACGACAATCTGGTCGGGCAAGTCTATGTTCCGAACGGCCCGTTCCTTCCCCTGATGCCGGGCCGGCATTTTTTTGGTCCCGACTGGGCCGTCAGCCGCGAATTCGACGTCAATTACGGCGGATTGGCCCGGGTGCAATTGGCCGAAAGCTGGGATTTGCGGGCGGGCCTGTTCCGGTCCGAGCAGAAACAGCCGCGGCATAAATTCATCCTCCTGACCGATGTGGACCAGCAGGGCCGGGGCGATCTGAACATTTTCTCCGATCCGCCGGCGGGCGCCCGCTCCACCAGCGGCGAAGTCAGGCTGGATCACAGCCTGGCGGAAGGAGACCGCGTGCATCGCGCGATCCTGTCCTTGCGCATGCGCGACTGGAACGGGATTTATGGCGGGGCGGATCTTGCCCGGCTTGGCCGCGTGGCGATCGGCCAGCGCATCGATGTGCCGCCGCCCGGATTTCTCTATAGCGACGAGACCCTGGATCATGTCAGCCAGATGACTCTGGGCCTGACTTATCAGATGGCCTGGAAGGGCGTGGGCGAGCTGGGGCTGGGCGCGCAGAAGGTGCGCTATCGCAAGCGCACGCAGATACCGGGCCAGGCGCCGGTTCTGTCCGATGCCGACCCCTGGCTGTTCAATGCGTCGCTGACCGGCACCATCTCGGACAGTGTGGCGGTGTTCGGCAGCTTTACGCGGGGGCTGGAGGAAAGCGGCATCGCCCCCCAGAACGCGTCCAACCGCAACCAGGCGCTGCCGGCGATCGAAACCCAGCAAAAGGATCTGGGCATGCGCTGGGCGATCACGCCAGAGGTGCGACTGGTCACCACTCTGTTCGAGATCGAAAAGCCCTACTTCAGCCTCGATGCCACGAACCTTTACCGCCAGCTGGGGCAGACGCGAAACAGGGGCGTGGAAATCTCCTTGTCCGGTAGTGTGACGCCGCGGCTGGACGTTGTGGCGGGCGCGGTGTTCTCAGAGCCCCGCGTGACGGGCGAAGCGGTGCGCCTGGGCACGGTGGGCGTGCAGCCGGTCGGCATCGACTCGCGCAAGATCGATGTGCATTTCAACTGGCGGCCGCCGGAGCTGGATGACCTGTCCTTCGATCTTGGCGTGACCCATGCGGGCGCGGTGCCCGCCACCTTGGACAACCGGGTCTTTCTTCCCGAACGGACGATGATGGATGTCGATGCGCGCTACAATATGACCTTGGGCGGTCAGCCGGTTTCGCTGCGCTTCTCCGTCCTGAATGTTTTGGGGTCGCGCGCCTGGGACCTCAGCGATGCCGGCGCTTATAATATCTACTGGAACAGCGGGCGCCGCCTGGCGATACGATTGATCGCCGATCTGTGACGATGCGCATTCCATAAGCGCGCAGCCGGCCCGGTTGCGCGAGAGCGGGGGATGAAGGCGTGGAAATCGAGAAGCACAGTATCGGCTTCGTGCCGCTTGCCGAGCGCTATGGCAATGAGCGGCGGCTGTTCACCATCTGGTTCAGCATCAACCTTTCCATCGTCTGCCTGACCGTCGGCACGTTGGGAATTCTGGCGGGCCTCGACCTGGCCTGGACCGTGCTCGCCCTGGTGATCGGCAACGCCATCGGCACGGTGTTCATGGCCGCGCATTCCGCGCAAGGGCCCCATCTGGGCATTCCCCAGATGATCCAGAGCCGCGCGCAGTTCGGGGTTCTAGGCGCCGCCATTCCGCTTCTGGCGGTGATCGTCACTTATACGCTCTACATGTCGGCGGATGAGGTGGTGGTCAAAGCCACGATTCAGTCTCTCATACCCGTCAGCGCGAACACGGCGATGATCGGCTTCGGCATCGCCACCCTGATCGTGGCATTCGTGGGATATGAATTGATCCACCGCATCGGCGTCTATCTGACGGTGCTGTCCGGGCTGTTGTTCTTCACCACGGCCATGCTCCTGATTTCAGGCGCGGCGCCCCATGCCGATCCGGTCCAGGCCGTGGATCATGGTTTCGTGCTGGCCACCTTCATGGCCACGCTTACTCAGGCGACGGCCTGGTCGCTCACCTTCGGTCCTTATGTGGCCGATTATTCGCGCTATCTGCGCCCGGACATCTCCACTGCCCGAACCTTCTGGTACACCGCGATGGGCAATTTCCTGGGCGCCACCTTGATCATGTGCCTGGGGGCTTACATGGCGGCTCATTATGCCCGGATCGCGGCGGATCCCGGCGTGGGCATCGCCGGCCTGTTCGGGCGCGCCAATTACGTGGTCAAGGCTCTCATCGTGTTCGGCGTTTTCCAGGCCGGGGTGATGAATCTCTACAGCGCCTATATGTCGGTCAGCACCGTCTTCACCGGCTTCCGCAATCGCGGCCATGTGAGCAAGCCGATGAAATTCCTGGTGATGTCGGCGGTGATCTTTTTCGCCACCGCCATCGCCATTCTCACCCAGCATGATTTCCATCACTATTTCGGCGATATGCTGGACATCATGGTCTATGTGCTGGTGCCCTGGAGCGCGATCAACCTGGCCGATTATTATTTCGTCCGCAGCGCTTCCTACAGCGTCAAGGACATGTTCGATTTGAACGGTCTTTACGGCCGCTTCAACTGGAGCACGATCGCGATCTATTTCCTGGCGATCCTCATCCAGGCGCCTTTCGCGCGGCTTTCTTTTTATACCGGCGTGATCGCGCAGGAGATCGGCGCGGACACGGCCTGGATACCGGGCTTGATCGTGCCGGCCATCCTTTACTGCATCATCGAGCCCCGGCGGATGGCGCGGGCGCGCGAAGAATCCATCGCTTAAAGTTTGAGTGCGTTGGCGACGGCGGGGTGGGTGATTTTGCCGGCTTTGACGTTGAGGCCCAGCGCAAAGCCGGGGTCTGCGGCGAGGGCGGCATCGGCGCCCTTGTTGGCCAGGGCATAGACATAGGGCGCAGTGGCGGCGTTGAGCGCATAGGTCGAGGTGAGGGGGGCCGCGCCCGGCATGTTGGCCACGCAGTAATGGATGATCCCCTCTACCTCGAAGGTGGGATCGGCATGGGTGGTGGGATGGCTGGTCTCAAAACAGCCCCCCTGGTCGATCGCCACATCCACCAGCACCGAGCCCTTGCGCATGCGC
>JAFECO010000369.1 GCA_018242085.1 Pseudomonadota bacterium | reverse complement strand
ATCATGGCGCTGACGGTCGAAGCCTTGCGCGCGGCCGGGCTGAAGGATTTTTCCGTCAAGATCGGCGATCTGGCCCTGTTCGGGGCCCTGGTCGATGCCTTGGATGTGCCCGCGCAATGGCGTGCGCGCCTGAAGCGGCATTTCTGGCGCGTGGGATATTTTGAAGCGTTGCTGGGCCGCTTGACCCAGGGCGCCGCGTCCGACGCGCAGCGGCTTCTGGGTTCGCTGGGCGGCTTGTCGCAAAGCGAATCCCATGCCGCCATTGAAGGCCTGATGGATCTGGTGGCCGATGCGCCCCAGGGCGCGCGCACCCGCGAGGAAATCGTCGAGCGGCTGATGGAGCAGGCGGCGGATGCGGCCGCGCTGCGCCTGGATCCCAAGATCGCGGACGTCATCACCCGGCTTCTGGCGGTGTCCGGCACCGCCGAGCAGGCGCTGGCGGAGATCCGCGCGCTCACCCGCGATGCGGGCATCGCGCTCGATGCGCCGCTGGAAGCCATGCAGGCGCGCCTGGGCGCGCTGAAGTCGCTGGGCGTGGCGTCGGACAAGGTCCGTTTCGCGGCCCGCTTCGGCCGCAACATGGAATATTACACCGGCTTTGTTTTCGAATTGTGGGCCCGCGACAAGGAAGGGCCGGTGCAGCTGGCCGGTGGCGGGCGTTACGACACGCTGCTGGAGATGCTGGGAGCCGACCGGCCGGTGTCCGCCATTGGCATCGCCATCCGCACCGAGCGGGTGCTGGCGGCGCGCCGCCAGGAAGGGGGCGTGTGATGGCCGCGCTGACCCTCGCCATTCCGTCCAAGGGCCGCCTCAAGGACGATTGCAACGCCTATTTCGCCGATGCCGGCGCCGTGTTGAAACAGGCCGCTGGCGGGCGCGGCTATCGCGCCACCTTGAGCGGTTTTCCCGATATCGAAGTGCTGCTGCTATCGGCGGGCGAGATCGCCGCGTCCTTGCTGGCGGGCGATGTCCATCTGGGCATCACCGGAGAGGATCTCTTGCGCGAAGCGGCGCCGGAATTGAACGGGCGCATACATCTGATCCGCCCGCTGGGTTTCGGCTTCGCCAATGTGGTGGTGGCGGTGCCGCAATATTGGATCGACGTTTCGACCATGGCGGATCTGGACGATGTCTGCGCCGCTTTTGCGCACCGGCATCGCCGCCGTCTTCGGGTCGCCACCAAATATACGCAGCTGACGCGCAGCTATTTCGCGCAAGTGGGGATCAGCGATTACCGCATCGTGGAAAGCGCGGGCGCCACCGAAGGCGCGCCGGCCGCGGGCACCGCCGAAGCGATCGTGGACATCACCACCACCGGCGCCACCTTGGCCGCCAACGGCCTGAAGACCTTGGAAGACGGCACCATCCTGGAAAGCCAGGCGCAGCTCGCCGCGTCCCTGACGGCCAATTGGGACGGCGCGGCGCGGACAGCTTGCGAGGCTCTACTGGCGCGCCTCAATGCCCGCGCGCGGGCCAAGACCTCGCAGATTTTGCGGGTGCGCCTGAATGGAGAGGCGGAGAAGCTGCTGCAGAGCTTGTCGCGCATCGCCAGCGCCACCGTGCTATCGCGTCCCACCGACACCAGCGGCGAATATTCTCTTCTCGTGCCGCGGGGAAAATTGATGGATGCGGTGAACGCCTTGCGCGCCGAAGGCTGCGACGCCCCCGCCACCACCCAGGACGCGGATTATGTTTTCGACACCGCAAATCCGCTTTATGCGGCGCTGGCGGAGCAATTGCCTTAGCCTTCGCCCCATTCGACAAGCTCAGGGTGAGGGCTCAAGGTGAGGGCAAACGAACATCCTCATGCTGAGCCAGTCGAAGCATGAGCCTGTCGAAGCATGAGGATGGTACCCAAGCTCACTGCGGGCTGACCGTGTCGCGGATATCCACGTCGCGGATGTGCTCTTTTTTCCAGATCATCGCATCCATCACCCGCGTGCGGCCGGATGGGTGATCGAAGAAAATGACCTCTTCCCATTTGCCCGGCTCCAGCTTGCGATAGGTCGAGAGCTTCAGCATCGCAGTGGCGAAGGCGTCGGGCTTGCGCACGGCGTTGAGGCCGAAAATATCCGCTTGATGCTCGGCCGTGCGTATCATGGCGTTGGTGAGCGGCGTGGCGACAAAGAAGAACAGGCTCGCCAGGGCGGCCAGCAGGGGCAACCCGGCAATATCGTCCACCCGCCGCACCTGCCATTGTCCCCCGAACATCTCCACCGCGAAGCGGAAGCCCCAATGGAGGAACGCGAAAGCGATAATGGTCAGCAATCCCATCAGCAGCAGCCCGCGCAGGACATGACCCATCACATAATGGCCCATCTCATGACC
>JAFECO010000368.1 GCA_018242085.1 Pseudomonadota bacterium | reverse complement strand
GGCGCCTGGGTGATCAATGTGGCGCGGGGCGCCCATCTGATCGAAGAGGATCTGATCGCGGCGCTGGATTCAGGTCATCTGACGGGCGCGGTGCTGGACGTGTTTCAGGCCGAGCCTTTGCCGGACGAAAGCCCAATCTGGCGGCATCCCAAGATCACCGCCACGCCCCATATCGCCGGGATCACCGACGCACAAGCGGCATTCGCCTATGTCGCCGATTGCGTGATCCGCTGCGAAAAAGGTCAGCCACTCGAGAACGTGGTTGATCCGGTTAGAGGATATTGACCCCCATCTGTCTCTTTCGCGCAAGCGCTCAGAGACATCTTCCCCCGCCAAAGGCTTCGCCTTGCGGGGGGAAGAAAGCCGGTGAGTGGTTCTGACTACAGCCTTTTGACCGTAGCCACCGGGCTGCCGATCCGTTCCACCGCAGCGGATAACGGTTCGCTCGCCACCTGCATGTGAAAAGCATTGGCGTGCAGCAGTATCTCGCCGTCGCGCATCACGCCCACATGGCCTTTCCAGAACACCAGATCGCCGCGCTTCAGCTTGGCGCCCAACACGGTCTCACCCAGCGACTGTTCCATCATGTCGGTGTCGCGGGGCGCGGAAATTCCCGTGGCCTGAAGCGAGGTCTGGATCAGCCCGGAGCAGTCCAGTCCCTGAAAACTCTTGCCGCCCCACACATAGGGCGCGCCCAGAAACTGTTCCGCCACCGCCACGAAATCCGGCGCCACCTGGCTGAGCGGCGCCAGGGCGCGGCTGCTGACAAAACCGCCCTCGACCGTCACGAAGTCGCCGTCCAGGGATTGGCAATGCAGCAGCGCGTTCATCGGCAACAGATCGCGCAGCGGCGATTTCACGTCCGGCGCGCACAAGAGCGGCGTCAGCGGCAGAATCACCCGCGCCTCGGCTGTCGTGACGGGGCCAAGCGCCGCTTCACGCACATACCCGACATAGGAATCGGCCTTGGCCTGCACCCAGGCCCAGCCATTCTTGCGTTCATAGACGGTGACGGCTTCGCCGCGCAGCAATTCGCTGTCCTGGGCGGCGCCGTCCGACGGCGCGGCGCGCAGCGCGATGCGCCCCCAGATGACGGAACAGGGAGCGCCCTCGGCAAACGCGGCGGCCTCGACCTGGCCCTTCAAATGCGAAGCCGCCAGATCGGGACGCGCCGGGGTGAGCCGCTTATCGGCCATAGCGTTCCTTCAAAAGTCCATAAAGCGCCCGCGCCGCATTGGCTTCCCCGCCCAGGCGGCGGCCCGGCTTTGGCCGGTCCACCCAGCCGGGAATGTCCAGATGCAGCCAACTTTTCGATTTCTCCACGAAGCGGTTGAGGAACAGCGCCGCCGTGATCGCGCCCGCCAGATTGTAACTGGGGCTGTTGGTGAGATCGGCGACCGCGCCCGCGATCACGGGCTCATAGCCGCGCCACAAAGGCAGCCGCCAGATGGGATCGCTGGCGTCCGTCGCGTGGCGCGCAAGATCGGCGGCAAGCTTTTCGTCATCGGTGAAGAAAGGCGGAAGCTCCATGCCGGTGGCCATGCGGGCCGCGCCCGTCAAGGTGGCGCAATCGATCAGAAGCTCCGGCGCTTCGTCATCCGCATCGGCCAGGGCGTCGGCCAGGATCAATCGGCCTTCCGCGTCGGTGTTGCCGATCTCCACCGTCAGGCCCTTGCGGCTTTTGAAGACATCGCTGGGGCGATAGGCGGTGCCGGACACCGAATTCTCCACCGCGGGAATGAGAACGCGCAGGCGCAAATTCAATTTGGCGTCCATGATCATCTGGCTGAGGCCCAGCACCACCGCCGCGCCGCCCATGTCCTTCTTCATGGTGGCCATGCCGGAGGTGGGCTTGAGGTTGTAGCCGCCCGTATCGAAACAGACGCCCTTGCCCACCAATGTGACTTTGGGCGCGCCCGCCTTGCCCCAGAGAAGCTCGATCAATTGCGGCGCGCGCGCCGATCCCTGGCCCACCGCCGCGACCAAGGGATAATCGCGGGCAAGCGCCGCGCCGCTCACCACGCGGAATTTCGCGCCTTGCTCCACAGCCAGCCGCCGGGCCGCGTTCGCCAGTTCGGCGGGCCCCATATCGTTGGCGGGCGTGTTGATGAGATCGCGGGCCAGATAAACGCCCGATGCCAGGCGCGAAACCTCCGCGCCATCCACGCCCGGCGGCAGCACCAGTTTCAGATTGCGCTTTTTGGGTTTGCGATAGCGGTCAAAGGCATAGAGCCCCAGGGCCCAGGCCAGCGCCGCTTTCGCCCCGCCGCAGAAATCCGGCACATCGCCCAACCGATAGACGCCGTCCGGCAATTGTTCGGAAAAAGCCGCCAA
>JAFECO010000367.1 GCA_018242085.1 Pseudomonadota bacterium | reverse complement strand
TATAGGGCGTTCTTGGGATCGCCGATCAGGAAGCGCAGATATTTGCGCATGTCGGAGAGGGGCGCCTTCAGCCCGCTATTGGAGACGGTGATGCCGCTGTCGAAATTGAAAGGCTGCTTGGTGAGCTTGGTGCCTTCGCGCAGATAGGAATCCGCGACATGGGACTGCAGATAATAAGGCGCGACATCGAAATAGCTTTGGGTCATACCCAAGGGCATCAAGATGTTCTTGGTGACATAGACTTCGAAATCGTCACCCGTCAGCCGTTCGATGATCTGGCCGAGAAAGACATAACCGACATTGGAATAGCTCCAGCGCGAGCCGGGCTTGAAGGCGATGTTGGTGAAAGGCAGCATCGCATTGATCTGGGCCCAATGGGTGGGCTCGAACGGCACCCAGGAGCAATCGGGCGTGGAATCGCATTCCCAGGGCCAGGTGGGGTTGCGGAAGCCCGCGCTGTGCGAGAGCAGATGCCGGATGGTGATGCCGTCGATGGGGCCGAAAGCGTCATGCACTTGGGCGAGTTCGGGAATGTATTTCACCGCCGGATCGTCCAATGACAATTTTCCCCGGTCGCGCAGCTGCAGGATGGCGATGGCGGTCATGGTCTTGGTGATCGAGGCCCAATTATAGGCGGTCGCCGCGTCGGTTTT
This sequence comes from Pseudomonadota bacterium, assembly GCA_018242085.1. Taxonomy (GTDB): domain Bacteria; phylum Pseudomonadota; class Alphaproteobacteria; order Micropepsales; family Micropepsaceae; genus Rhizomicrobium. The sequence continues at coordinate 1,685 of JAFECO010000367.1, read as the reverse complement.
CTGATGCAGTTCGCCCCTGGCGTCGCCATAGAAGAATTCGGTGGGCTTGTCGGCGCCATGCTCGAAGCCGAAAGCGCCGCCCACGATGCCGTGGCGGGACAAGGTGGCGTCGAAACTCTTGTGGAAATCGTCCAGCGGCGCGGCGGCGGCCGGTGCGGCGAAGGCGATAAGTGCGGCGAGGCCCAGGCCTGCGGCATATGAAATCTTCATGACGATCCCCCCTGTTGGGGTGACGGTAAGGCGGGGCCCGCCCAATGCCAAGGGCCACGGAACCCAACGCCCTGTGCCGTAAAAAATTCGTCTTCGGGGTGTCGGATCGGGATCTGTTCCGACGTCCTTGGGGCAGGAACCAACTGGAGACGATCATGACAGAGCAACCGAAGCTTCCGCCGGTCAAGGGCGGTTTGACGGCCTATCTGACGGTGGATGGGGCGGTGAAGGCGGCGGAATTCTACAAAAAAGCATTCGCGGCCGACGTGGCGATGATGCAGCCGCCGGACGAGAAGGGTCGCACCATGCATGTCCACTTATATATAAACGGCAGTTCCCTGATGCTGAGCGACGCCTATCCGGACCAGGGCCATCCCTGGAAGGAGCCGCAGGGCTTCAACCTCACCTTGACGGTGGGCGATACCGATCAATGGTTCGACCGCGCCATCGCGGCGGGCTGCACCGCGATCATGCCGCCCCAGGACATGTTCTGGGGCGACCGCTACGGCCAGCTGCGCGATCCTTTCGGCGTGATGTGGGCCATCAATGGGCCCGTGAAAAAATAGGACCAAGACGCTTGATTGGCGAAAGGCGGCGGTCCGATCGAAGGATCAATTGCCGCCGCCTTTCATGTCCGCGCCGGTCCGGTCTATGCTGGGCCAGGTCCAGCGGGGAACGCCATGAACAATCTGATCGCCGCCACGGCGGTGTTTCTGGCCATCCATCTTTTCATTTCGGGCACGCGGCTGCGCGATGCGATCGTGGGGGCGATCGGCGAGAAGCCTTATATGGGCCTGTTCTCGCTTCTTTCGCTGGGCGTGATCGTCTGGATGGCGACGGCGTTCAACCAGGCGGGCGCGATGCCGGGCAGCGCGGCCGATCCTTATCTCTATGACCTGGGCGCCGGCGCGCGCCATGCGGCGCCGTTGATCGTCGCCATTGCGTTTCTGATCGGGGTGCCGGGCCTCCTTACGCCCAATCCCACCGCCGTCAACCGCGAAGGGTTGGCGGGCAAGGCGGGCGTGGTCAAAGGCGTGCTGCGGATCACGCGCCATCCCTTCCTGTGGGGCGTGGCGCTGTGGTCGGCGGATCATCTCACCACCAATGGCGATCAGGCGGGCGTGGTCTTCTTTGGCGGCTTTCTGGTTCTGGCGCTGTTCGGCACCCTGTCCATCGACGCCAAGCGCAAGCGCAAACTGGGCCCCGCCTGGGACGCGTTCGCCGCCGAGACCTCGAATGTGCCGTTCGCCGCGATCCTGTCGGGCCGCAACCGTTTCAGCGCCAAGGAATATTTCGACTGGCGCTTTGCCGTGGCATTGCTGTTGTTCGTGGGGCTTCTGTTCGCGCATGTCCATATTTTCGGCGTGTCGCCTTTTGGCTGAGCGTCAGGTTTTCGTGGCGCGGCGAGCCTCGATGAGTTGCCACGCCAGAAGTACGGGCAGGGCCACCACCAGATCGCGGGCGCGGCGCAGAAG
>JAFECO010000366.1 GCA_018242085.1 Pseudomonadota bacterium | reverse complement strand
AACGCAGCCGATCTCTACAAGAAACTCACGGTCGCGGGCGAATAAGGGAGGATGCAATGGGCAAGATGATTTTCCTGGTGGCCAATGGCGATCTGCGGCTTTCGGCCAACCAGAAATGCTGGCCGGTGCAGGCCGAAGTCGAAGCCGCCGTGATCGAGGCGATCAAAAGGGAGGGCCATGATGTCCGCCGGGGCCATGAATACGCCCCGGAAAAAAAGCACGGCTTCATCGACAGCCAGAAGCGCGGCATCGAGGTCTTCCGCACCATCCCCGACGACGCGCCGCTAATCGTGGTGGAGGCGGTCTGGCAATATAGCCAGCACCTCATGCCGGGCCTGCTGCATCACAAGGGCCCCATCCTCACGGTGGCGAACTGGAGCGGGCAATGGCCCGGGCTGGTGGGCCTGCTCAATCTCAATGCTTCCTTGCGCAAAGCGGGTAAATCCTTCGACACGCTGTGGAGCGTGGATTTCAAGGACCGCTTCTTCCTGGACGGACTCAAGACCTGGCTCAGAGGCGAACCGCTCCATCACGACCGCAGTCATGTGAAAGCGATGGCAAAGACCGCCCTGCCAGGAGAAAGCCAGAAGCTGGGCAAGGAGCTTGCCGACCGGCTGAGACGCGACAAGGCGCTGCTGGGCGTTTTCGACGAAGGCTGCATGGGGATGTACAACGCCATCATTCCCGACGAATTGCTGGCGCCGATGGGCGTGTTCAAGGAGCGGCTCAGCCAGTCGGCGCTTTATGCCGAAATGCTGGCGACATCCGACGCGGAAGCCCGCGCCGTCTATGACTGGCTTCTCCAGAAGGGCATGACATTCAAATACGGCCCCGTCACCGAGACCGACCTCACCGAGGCGCAGGTGCTGGAGCAATGCAAGATGTATATCGCGACCTTGCGCATCGCCGACGCGTTCGGCTGCGACGCGGTGGGAATTCAGTATCAGCAGGGGTTGAAGGATCTCACCCCCGCCTCCGATCTGGCGGAAGGCCTGCTCAACAATGTGGACCGGCCGCCGGTCAAGGACCGCCAGGGCAGGCTGCTTTATCCCGGCGCGCCCCTGCCCCATTTCAACGAGGTGGATGAAGGCGTGGCACTCGATGCCCTGGTGACCAACCGGGTGTGGAATGCATTGGGGCTTTCGCCCGAAACCACGCTGCATGACGTGCGCTATGGCGAGGATTATGACGGCCGCTTCATCTGGACATTGGAAATTTCCGGCTCGGTGCCGCCGGCGCATTTCGCCAGGGGCTATGCCGAGGCGGTGAGCGAACGCCAGCCGCCCATGTATTTCCGCCTGGGCGGCGGCACCATCAAGGGCATCAGCAAGCCCGGCCATGTGGTCTGGAGCCGGGTCTATATCGAAGCCGGCGAACTGAAAGCCGATATGGGCCTGGCGGAGTCGGTGGCATTGCCGCGGGAAGAGACCGAGCGGCGCTGGTCCATCACCACGCCGCAATGGCCCATGATGCACACCCTGTTCCCCGGCATCGGCCGGGACCAGTTCATGGCGCAGCACTGCTCCAACCATATTCAGGTGGCCTATGCGCCAGACAAAATCAGCGCGTTCAAGGCGCTCACCACCAAGGCGGCGATGTTCGCCGAGATGGGATTGACGCTGAATTTCTGCGGACAGACCGAAACATAGAAAGCGAGACGATATGACAAAGTCCATCCATCGCAGGGGTTTCATTCAGGGCGCCGCGGTGGCAGGCGCGTTGGCGGCGGCGCCCGCTTCGGCGCAACCCAAAGGCAAACCAGGCACTGAAACCAAAACGCCCGGTCTCACCACCGACAAGCTGAAGCAGCAACGGCCGCCGTTCCGGGTCGGCTTCCAGCATGTCTTCGATCCCTCGGTGGGCGAGAAGGAGGCCTGGTACATCAACGACCATTGCTTCATCAGAGCAAATGACGGGACCTGGCATCTGTTCGGCATCACCCATCAGGAACCGGCCAATCCCGACCAGGAATCCTTTTTCCTGCATGCCACCGCCAAGGATGTGAAAGGGCCCTGGACCAAGCAGGCGCCGGTAATGCAGGCGGACGCCAAATTCGGCGAGTCGGTGGTCTGGGCACCGCATGTGGTGGCCCATGACGGAAAATACTGGATGTTCTATTGCGCGGGCGGCAACAGCCACGAGCAATTCCACATCCACATGGCGACCTCGTCCGACCTGGCGAGCTGGACGCGCCACCCCGCCAATCCGATGGTGGTCGACGGCTATGATGCGCGCGATCCCATGGTACTGCGGGTGGGCAACCAATGGGTGCTCTATTATTGCGCCACCGAGACGCCCCAGGGCGGTCATCATGTGGTGAAGGCGGTGACCAGTCCGGACCTGA
>JAFECO010000365.1 GCA_018242085.1 Pseudomonadota bacterium | reverse complement strand
ATCGCCGAAGCGCTGTCGTATTGCCACGCGCAGTGCCGCTCGCGTCATGCCTTGAGGAAAGGCACCAGCGCACCAAAATAGGCCTGCTGGTCGTCATACATCGCCAAATGCGTGCCTGTGCGGCTCATCCACAGCTTCGAACCGGGAATCAGTGACGCCTCGCGGCGGATTTGGGCCGGATCCATCTCATCATTCTCTGCTCCCATCACCAGGGTGCGAGCCTTGATCCGATGCAGGTCATTCCAGCGGTCCCAATTCTTGAAGGTGCCGGTGACCAAGAACTCATTGGGCCCCTGCATCAGATTGTAGATGTGCTGGTTCACCTTGGCGAATGTGCGGTTCACCGGTTCGGGCCATTCCTTCAGGCTTAGCACATGGGCGTGATAGACCTTGTCCATTACCGCCTGGTAGGCTGGATCGTCGGTCTTGTTCAGCTTCTCATACTTGTCCAGGGTGGCGCGGTCCGCGGGCGGCAGCGCGGCGCGGATAGCGCGCGTATGTTCGACATAGGAGGGAATGCTGGCCGTCATATTGGAAATGACCAGCTTGGAAAGATGCTGCGGGTATTTCAGAGCATATTCGATCGCCAGCATTCCGCCCCAGGAATGGCCCAGAAGAGTGAAATGATCGAGCCCTAGCCCTTTTCGTACCGCTTCCACCTCCTCGACATAACGGGGAATGGTCCAAAGCTTATCATCATTGGGATGGTCCGAATTGCCACAGCCTAGCTGGTCGTAATAGTAAAAGCCCAATCCGGCCGGTGGCAGGAAATCCTCGAAACACTCCATGTAATCGTGGCTGAAGCCTGGTCCACCATGCAACAGCAGGATATTGGGATTGGGCCCCACCGCCTTGGTCCAGACCATGCCTCCCGGCACGGCGATCATGCGCGAGCCGCCATCCTTTATTTCCGCCGCCATTGTCGGCTGTGTCAGCGCCAGCGCGGCTGCGCCCATCATGAAGTCTCTGCGTTGCATAACCTTCGACCTCCAAACCGCGTTCGTTGCATTGATATTTTGGCCGTACTTGACCCGATAATTCGTGGCTGGACCATAGGTGGCGGTCACCATTTTGGGGAGCCATTCGCCGTCATGAATCGGCAATCCGGGTATCTGGACCACAACATCAGAATATTGCGGCCGATTGATCGGGCCCTGGGCCGAGATCAATCGACCCCGATCATCAAGAGGTTATGTCCGCCCGCGCCGTGATCATGCCGTCCTTGCTGCGGCTGCCGGCTTTGTAACTTCAGCGGCACTTCGGCCAACGTCCGCGCCCTGGCGCGGCGCATCAGCGGTCAGGTCTGAAGCGATAACTTCCGATACGACAGCGCTTCGGCGATATGCGCTTTCTGGATCGTCCCGGCCCCGGCCAAGTCCGCAATGGTGCGCGCCACGCGCAGCACCCGGCTATAGCCGCGCGCGGACAATCGCATCCGTCCCGCCGCTTCGGTCAAAAGCTTGATGCCCGCCGCGTCCGGTCTGGCGATGCGATCCAGCAATTCGCCTTCGGCTTCGGCATTGGTGCGGATCTTTTCCTTCTCGAAGCGGGCGCGCTGGATATCGCGGGCGCGGGCCACGCGCGCGGCGACTTCGACGCTGCCTTCCGCCGGTGGCGGCAAGGCAAGGTCGGAGGCCAGCACTCCCGGCACTTCGACATGCAGATCGATGCGGTCGAACAGGGGGCCGGAGATCCGCGCCTGATAATCGGCGCCGCATTTGGGCACGCGCGAACAGGCCTGCGCCGGATCGCCGAGATAGCCGCAGCGGCAGGGGTTCATCGCCGCCACCAGCTGAAAGCGCGCGGGATAGCGCACATGGGCATTGGCCCTGGCCACCACCGCTTCGCCGGTTTCGATGGGCTGGCGCAGACTGTCCAGCACCCCGCGCTGGAATTCCGGCAGCTCGTCCAGGAACAAGACGCCCAGATGCGCCAAGGAAACTTCGCCCGGCTTCACTTTCAGGCCGCCGCCCACCAGCGCCGCCATCGAAGCGGAATGATGCGGATTGCGGAACGGCCGTTCGCGGCTGATCGCACCGTCGGTCAACTCGCCCGCCAGCGACCGCACCATGGAGATTTCCAGCGCCTCGCGCGCATCCAGCGGCGGAAGCAAGCCGGGCAGGCGCTGCGCCAGCATCGACTTGCCCGCGCCGGGCGGGCCGATCATCAAGAGGTTATGTCCGCCCGCCGCCGTGATCTCCAGCGCCCGCTTGGCGCTTTCCTGTCCCTTGACGTCTTTCAGGTCGGGCACCGCGCGCGTGGTGACGGCCAGCTTCGGCTCCGGCGGCGACAGCACCGATGCGCCTTTCATGTGATTGACCAACCCGATCAAAGATGGCGTGGCC
>JAFECO010000364.1 GCA_018242085.1 Pseudomonadota bacterium | reverse complement strand
GACATCGCCGTCCTGCGCACCATGGGCGCCAGCCGGGGCGCGGTGATGCGGGTCTTCCTGATCGCGGGCGCCAGCATCGGCGTGGTGGGAACGCTGTTGGGCTTTGTCATTGGCGTGGTTTTCTGCGCCAATATCGAAAGCATCCGCCAGGGCTTGTCGCGGCTCACCGGCACCACCCTGTTCGATCCCACCATCTATTTCTTGTCCAAGATGCCGGCGGAGCTGGACGCGGGCGAAGTCACCGCCGTGGTGGTGATGGCACTGACCCTGACCTTGCTGGCGACGCTGTATCCATCCTGGCGCGCCGCCAAGCTCGATCCGGTCGAGGCCCTGCGCTATGGCTGAGATGCTGCGGCTGGAAAATGTCTCGCGCCGCTACAAGGAAGGCGAGGGCCAGTTGGAGGTCTTCCGCGACCTCAACATGTCGCTTCAGGCGGGCGAGATCGTGGCTCTGGTCGGCCAATCCGGCGTGGGCAAATCCTCGCTGCTTCACATGGCCGGTTTGCTGGAAGCGCCTTCGGGTGGCGAAATCTACATCGGCGGCGTGGCGGCGTCCCGGCTGCCGGAGCAGGAGCGCACCCGCATCCGCCGCGACATGATCGGGTTCGTCTATCAGGCGCATCACCTGCTGCCGGAATTCGACGCGCTGGAGAATGTGGTCCTGCCCCAGATGATCGCTGGCAAAAGCCGGAGCGAGGCGGCGGTGGAAGCCAAACGGTTATTGACGGCCTTGGGGCTGGGCGAGCGGCTGACGCACCGGCCGGCGCAATTGTCCGGCGGCGAGCAGCAGCGGGTCGCCATCGCCCGGGCCCTGGCCAACAAGCCTCGCATCCTTCTGGCCGACGAGCCCACCGGCAATCTGGACCCCCGTACCTCCGGCGGGGTGTTCGATGCCCTTTTGGCGATTACCCGCGCCGAAGGGCTGGCGGCCCTCATCGCCACCCACAATTTCCAGCTTGCCGCCCGGATGGACAGGTCCCTGGTCCTGCAGCAGGGCGTCCTGGTCGACGGGGCAGATCTGGCCCAGCCCGCCTGATTTCTAGTTCCTATTTTGTTCTTGTTTTCCGATGAGAACTAAACTAGAACAAACCTCCAAACAGGAGGGACGGCGGTCATGTGGATCAAGGATGCGGCGGCGGGCGCGGGTCTGGTCATTTTCATGGTGTCGTCCTTTGTCCTGGCCGGCAGCGCCCATGCGGTGATGGCGGTCCTCTGACTGTGGATACCCCGCTTATGGCCCCCACAGAGGGGGCCTGACGGGCGATAGTCGGGCGGATTCTTCGGGTAATGCGCGCGCTATGGCTGCTCCACGCAAAATGGCTTCCTTCGTCCATCTGCGGGTGAAAAGCGCCTATTCGCTGCTGGAAGGGGCAATGCGGCCCAAGGAGCTGGCGATGCTGGCGGCCGAAAGCGGCATGCCGGCCGTTGCCGTCACCGACAGCAACAATCTCTTCGGCGTCTATGAGATCGCCGACACGGTGGCCAAGGCGGGGGTCCAGCCCATTGTCGGCGCGCTTCTGTCGGTCGAACTCGTGCCTTCGCCGGTGACCCAGCAAGGCAGCCGCAAAAAGCCGCCGAACCTGCCTCTGCTGGTTCAAAGCGATGTCGGCTATCGCAATCTCACCAAGCTTCTCAGCGCCGCCTATCTGGAAGCCGAGCCCGGCGACTGGCCGCATGTGAAGCTGGCGGCGCTGGCCGAACATAGCGAAGGCCTGATCGCCCTGACCGGGGGCCCCGGCGGGCCGGTCAATGCGCTGCTCCTGGAAGGACAGACCGACGCCGCATCGGTTCTTCTGGATCGTTTGGCCGAGATTTTCGACGGGCGCCTTTATGTGGAACTGCAGCGCCATAACCTGCCGGAAGAACGCGCCACCGAACCCGCCTTGATCGATCTGGCCTATGCCAAGCAATTGCCGCTGGTTGCCACCAACGATGTGCATTTCGGCGCTTCGGCGATGTACGAGGCGCATGACGCGCTTTTGTGCATCGCGGACGGAAGTTTTGTTTCCCAGGATGATCGCCGCCGCCTGACGCGCGAGCATCGCTTCAAGACGCCCGCCGAGATGGCGGCGCAGTTTGCGGATCTGCCCGAAGCCCTGGACAACACCATCGAGATTGCCCGCCGCTGCGCCTACCGGCCGATGAAGCGCAAGCCCATCCTGCCGGTGTTCGTGCCGGAATCGGGACGCAGCCCCGAAGACGAATTGAAAGCGCAAGCGGAAGAGGGGTTGGCGCGGCGCCTGGCCGTCAACACGTTGAGAGCCGAGCCGCAGGTTTATCACGAGCGGCTGGCCTATGAGCTTTCCATCATCAACCGCATGGGGTTTCCCGGCTACTTCCTGATCGTTTCGGACT
>JAFECO010000363.1 GCA_018242085.1 Pseudomonadota bacterium | reverse complement strand
CCGCTTCGAAATCCTGGAAGTGGTGGAGGACGACAATCCCGAAATGATCGGATTGCTGCTGAAGGAGCGCGAAGCACATTGGCGGGCGCAAGAAGGCGCCGCCAAGCTCTTCGCCTAGCCGAACACCGCCAGGCCTTTTTCCAGCTTCACTTTTCCATCGGCCAGAAGGCGCAGCGCGGCGGGATATAATTTGTGCTCGACGTCCAGCACCCGTGCGGCCAAGGCGTCGGGTGTATCGTCGGCATGCACCGGCACGCGAGCCTGGGCGATCACCGGCCCCGCATCCAGTTCCGGCACCACGAAATGCACCGAGGCGCCGGACTGGGACTCACGCGCCTCGATCACCCGCTCATGGACATGGGTGCCTTTATAAGCAGGCAGCAGGGAAGGATGGATATTGATCAGCCGCCCTTCCCAGGCGCGGGTGAAGCCGTCCGACAGAATGCGCATGAAGCCCGCCAGGCAGACGATCTCCACATCCGCGGCGCGCAAAGCGGCGTCCAGTTCGGCATCGAACGCTTCCCTGGTCTTGCCTTTGTGCGGAATGACTTTGGTGGCGATCCCGGCCTCGGCGGCGCGGGCAAGACCGCCCGCGCCTTCGATATTGGAAATCACCGACACGATCCTGTAAGGCGCGTTCGCCTGGTCCGCGATCAAGGCGCCGAGATTGCTGCCCCGGCCGGAAATCAGGACGCCAATCCTTTTCAAAGCTTCAAGGTCCCGCGATAGATGACCTTGGCTTCGCCCTCGCCGGGCACCAGATGGCCCAGGCGCATGGCCTTGTCGCCGCATTGCTGGAAGGCTTCGATGACATGGCCGGAGCATTTCTCCGACACCACCGCGACCATGCCGATGCCGCAATTGAAGGTGCGCAGCATTTCCGGTGCTTCGATCCCCGCCGATTTGGCCATCCAGCCGAACACGGGTGACGGCGTCCAGCTGTCCAGATCCACGTCCGCGTTCATGCCTTCGGGCAGGGCGCGGGGAAGATTTTCCGTGATGCCGCCGCCGGTGATATGGGCGAAGCCTTTGACCCCGCCCACCCGCAAGGCTTCCAGGGCGCTGCGCACATAAAGCCTTGTGGGCGTCAGCAGCGCTTCGCCCAATTTTTTTCCCGGCGCGAAGGGGGCTTCGGCGTCCCAGGCGAGGCCGCCTTTTTCCACCACTTTGCGGACCAGCGAATAGCCGTTGGAATGCACGCCCGATGACGCCACGCCGATCAGCACGTCGCCGGGAACCATTTCGGCGGTGCGGGGCAGGACATGACCGCGTTCCACCGCGCCCACGGAAAAGCCGGCCAGGTCGAAATCGCCCTTGGCATAAAGGCCGGGCATCTCGGCGGTCTCCCCGCCGATCAAGGCGCAACCGGATTCCTTGCAGGCCCGTGCGATCCCCTGGATCACCCGCGCTGCCGCATCCACATCCAGCTTGGCGCTGGCGTAATAATCGAGAAAGAAAAGCGGCTCGGCGCCCTGCACCACGATGTCGTTGACGCACATCGCCACCAAATCCTGGCCGATGCCGTCGAACAGGCCCGTGTCGATGGCGATCTTGAGCTTGGTGCCCACGCCGTCGGTGGCGGCCACCAGCACCGGATCCTTGAAGCCCGCCGCCTTGATGTCGAACAGACCGCCGAAGCCGCCCAGATCCGCGTCGGCGCCGGAGCGCCGGGTGGCGCGGGCGGCGGGGGCGATGCGGGCGACCAGTTCTTCGCCCGCGTCGATATCGACGCCGGCATCTTTATAAGTGAGGTTCTCGGGCATGGTCCGGAAAATCCGCGACGGAAGCTGAAGCTGCGCTTCGTTTAATCAGGGCAAAGCAACCGCGCAAGCGGCTGGCCCGAGGAATCCCCCATGTCTCTGGAAGGCGCCCTGGCGGTTCACCGATTCGGGCTCGGCGCGCGGCCCGGCGAAATCGAGGCGGCCAGCCGCGATCCCAGGGGCTGGCTGGTGGCCCAGATCGGGACCCCGGCGGAACAGCCCCTCGCGCCCGACGGGAGCGCCTTTCCCGGCAGCGGGCTACTGGTCCGCCAGGAACAGGAGATGATCGCCGCCCGGCGCGCCGCCAAGGCGGGCGACACCGAGGCCCAGAAAAAGCAGGCCGGCGGACGGCTGAAGATCTTCACCGGCGAAATGGCGGGACGTTTCCAGCTGGGCTTCACCACGGAACGGCCTTTCGCCGAACATCTGGTCTGGTTCTGGACCAATCATTTCACGGTCTCGACCACGGCGGGCCGCACGCTCAATTTCGCGGGCGCCTTCGAGCGCGAAGCGATCCGGCCCTATATCGCCGACACGTTCGAAAACATGCTGCTGGCGGTGGCCAGCCATCCCGCCATGCTGGTCTATCTCAACAATGTCGC
>JAFECO010000362.1 GCA_018242085.1 Pseudomonadota bacterium | reverse complement strand
TAAGCCTTGTAGGATTGGGCGGTGAAATTGCCGCCGCGCAGATCGGTGGAGAGGATGGCGGCGGCGCCATGCGCTTCGATCCGCTTCAGGACATCCTGCGGCCCGATCTGGCGGCTGAGGCTGGTCTTGAGCAGCAGCACCGCCTTGCCCCGCACATCCTTGTTCGCGAATTCGTCCTCGCCGCCCGTGCCGACGGAGACGATCTCCAGATCGATCTCCTTCGCGCCCGTGTCGGGGCTGGCATAGGAGGGCTGGGCAGAGGTGAGGGGCACGTTGCTGGAGCCATCAGTCAGCGACACGCTCCAGCTTTTGGGCGCCCATTGCGGGGCGAGGTAATTGACGGTCTGGATGCGGGTGTCGGAAAGCCCCGCGGCGGCGAATTTCTTTTCCAGCCACTGGGCGGCTTCCGCGTCGCCCGATGTGCCGGAAATGCGGCCCCAGAATTGCGGATGGCCCGCGTCGCGATAGTGTTCGGCGATCCGGGCCTGCTCTTCCACATAAGTGTGCAGGCGGTGGCCGTCGATGGCGGCGTATTTGGCATTGGCGCCTGTGGGCTTGGGCCAATGCAGGTAATCGGGCGCTTCGGCGGCCAGCGCGATGCCGCCGCCCAGAAGCGCGATGCCCAAACCCCATGCCGCGAATGTGATCTTGTTCATGCCGCCCTCCCCAGTGCCGGCGAAGGCTAGCACGATTCAGATGGGGGAACCGCAACCGCCGCGCGCCTTGAGTGGCGCAGAGGCGCCGTATAGCATTGCGGCATGGTCAAAAGACTTTCCGGCATTCTGGGAAAAGCGATCGTCGTGCTGGCATTGATGCTGGGCGGCCTGTCGCCGGCCTGGTCGGGTCCCATGCCGGTTCATTCCTCGGACGCCAGCGCCATGGCGATGATGCCCGGCATGCCGATGCATCATGAGATGGGGACGACGAAATCGCCCATCAAGCACATGCCTTGCTGTGGTCCGGATGGCTGCTGCGTGGCCGGGTCCTGCGCGGCGATGCTGGCGCTTTTGCCCGCCGGGCCAATCGCGCGGACGGGACATGCTTCCGGCATGGCGTTCGACAATGCCGCCGGGCCGGGAACGAGTTTTCCGCCGTCGCTGCGGCCTCCGATCTCCAGCCGCGCTTTTTCGTAAAGCGCCGAACGCGCATTCCCCGATCATCACATTCGCTCTCCTTTGAGAGAGCTGGAGGAACCATGCCTGTCATCATGGGGACGCGCCGCGCGTCCCGGCCCATTTCGATTCTCGTTTCCATCGTGCCCTTCGCGGCATTGCTGAATCTTTCCGCCGTGGCCCAAACGGCGCCGGAGCCAATGAAGGGAATGTCCGGCCACGACCATGGCCAGATGATGGACATGCCCAATATGCAAGCCATGCCGGGCATGACCGGCATGCCGGGCATGGCTTCGACCGGGGTCCTAGGCGGCTATCCCATGGCGCGCGATGCATCGGGCACAAGCTGGCAGCCCGATCTGGCCGGCCATGGCGGCCTGCATCTGATGGCGGGCGATTGGATGCTGATGCTGCACGGCACTTTGTGGGGCGTCTATGACAGCCAAAGCGGACCGCGCGGCGGCGACAAATTCTTCGCGCCGGGCATGCTGATGGCCATGGCGCGGAAAGATTTCGGCGGCGGCGACACGTTGCAATTGCGCGCCATGCTCAGCCCCGATCCGTTCATGGGCCGGTCGGGCTATCCCCTGCTGCTGGCAAGCGGAGAAACCGCAGACGGCGCGACGGCGCTGATCGACCGCCAGCATCCGCACGATCTCTTCATGGAGCTGTCCGCAACCTACAGCCACAAATTCGATGCCGGTGACAGCGGCTTTCTCTATTTCGGCTATCCGGGCGAACCGGCGCTGGGGCCGCCCGCCTTCATGCACCGGGCGTCGGGGATGGATATCGTTCAGGCGCCCATCACCCATCATTGGCTGGACAGCACGCACATCACCTTCGGGGTGGTGACGGCGGGCTTTGTCCATGACGATTGGAAATTGGAAGTCTCGCAATTCACCGGCCGCGAGCCCGATCAGTTCCGCTTCGATTTCGACGGGGCCAGATTCGATTCCACCGCGATACGGACGAGCTATAATCCCAGCGAACATTGGTCGCTGCAGGCGTCCTGGGGCTTTTTGAAAAGCCCGGAACAGCTGGAGCCGGCGGTCGACGAGAACCGCGTCACCGCCTCGGCATCCTATGTGACCAGATGGGGCGAGGCGCAGTCGATCGCCGCGACCATGGGCTGGGGCCTGAAGGATCTCAGCGACGGCCGCCGGTTGAATGGCGTGTTCCTGGAAGCCGAATATCACCCGGCCTTGAATTGGACGGCCTTCGCGCGCACCGAATGGGAACAGAATGCCGAACTCGAT
>JAFECO010000361.1 GCA_018242085.1 Pseudomonadota bacterium | reverse complement strand
TGGCTGAACAAGGTCGTGGTGTGCAGCGGAATGGTCAAATGATCCAGGTCCGCCTGGGCCGTCTCGCCGCTGCCGCCATTGGAGAAGGCGCCCGATACATTGCCGAAATTGAACGGCACCGGGGTCGCGCCCTGGCCCACGAACTGGGTTCCGCGCAAGCTGCAAGCCACCGATGCGCTCGTCGTGGCGACTCCGGTCACCGGATTAACCGTCGTGTTCGCGCAGCCCGTAATCAACCCGCCTTGGGTTGCCTGGGACTGGCCCACATTGTTGGCGTGGATCAGGCGCGGCTGGCCGTTGGCGCCGCCATTATAGAGCGGGTTGTTGACCAGGCGGGTATTCTTGAACCAGCTGCGCTGGTTGATGAAGAACGTGTCCGGGCTGGCCAGATAGGACGCGCTGAGAATGAGATGGCCGCGGTTGCCGTCGAAATCGGTGCCGTAGGAGATTTCGCCCTTATATTGGCGGTGATCATCCTTCCAGGAATCGCTGCCTTCGATATTGGCGGCCAGGCCGTCGAAATTCTTGTTCAAGACCACATTGACCACGCCGGCCACGGCGTCGGAGCCCCAGGCGGCGGAGGCGCCGCCGGTCACCACGTCGATGCGCTGCACCAGGCTGGAGGGCATGGTCGAAAGGTCGACGCCGCTCGAAACGCTGGACGGCACCACGCGCTGATTGTCGAACAGGACCAGGGTGCGCAGCACGCCCAGCTGCCGCAGATTGACCACGTCGATGCCGGGGGTGGACGACACGATGAAGTTGGCGGAGCTGGAATTGTTGGGGCCCGAAGAGGTGCCGAAGGCCGGCAGCTGGCGGATCACGTCGCCGATATCGGTGTGCGCGTCGCGGGCGAGCTGGTCGGCGCCGACCACGGTCACCGGCGTGGGCGCCTGATAGCCCTGAATCTGAATGCGCGAGGCGCTGACGATGACTTCTTCGGTTTCGGCACCGGATGCGGGCTCGCTCTGGGCAAAAGCCGAAGAGAAGGCCGCCATCGCCATCATCGACGATGCCGCGAGCAGATAGGATTTACGCATCGGAACTCCCCCTGAGACGAGCCGCCTGTCATCGGGGCTCTAAGGAGGAGACGAGCCGCCGGAATGAAACCTCAGGTCCGGCATGACGATTTTGTCGCAAAAAATTGCCCGCTCGCGTTGCAATGCACAATGCGCGGGCAGAGGCCGGCGGCGCGCCAGGCATCTGCGCGAGACCAAATGCCGATGGGCCAAAGAAAAACCCGCCCACCTCCTTTACGGAGATGGGCGGGCTGTTTCTAACTTCAGATATTAGAAGTTGTAGGTGATACGGCCGTAATAGTAGCCGCCGTTGGGCGAGAAGGCCGCGCCAGCCGGATCATGCAGCACCAGGCCGCCATCGATAGGCCAGCCGACATCCTGGAAAGTCGTTCCGTTGGCCTGTGACGGCAACAGAACCCCAATCTCGTTCTGACGGATGCTGAAGATGTTGTTGCCGCCGATCGCGAAGCCCAGCTGTTCGGTCACATTGTACCGGACTTCCAGGTCGGTGAGGCCGACGCCCGCTTGACCGTCAGGCAGGTATTCCGCGAGCGAGGTAGCGCCACCATACTGATTGGTGACATTCTTCTGCGGACCGTAATAGGTCTCGCGGAAGGTGATGCCCCAGGCATCCAGCGACCAGTTGGCGGTCAGGCCGATCCTCTCCTGCGGCGCGCTGTGCACGAAGTTGAACAACCCGCCGGGGGAGAAGAAGGTCGCACCGGGATTGGACGCGGTCAGAACAGCCGGCGGCGGCGCCACGCGCGACAGAGCGGTGGTGTTGTAGTTTGCCGCCACGGTCCAGTCGATCAGGCCCATATCGCCGAAGTCGGTCGGGTAGTTCATCGTCAGGTCAACGCCCTGCGTGAGGGTGCTGAGGCCGTTGAGGAACGCCGTCACGCCATTCTGGGTCGCGGTCGGATCCAGGATGTTGCCGTGCGCCGCGATGGCGTCATTGACCAGCGGGGTGTTGATGGCGCCGCCGACGCTGTTGACGGTCGAGGACGCCGTGATGCGGTCACCCAACGCGATGCTGTAGGCGTCAACCGTCACGCTGAGATCGCCAAACGGATGGGCGACGATACCGGCGCTGTAGCTGGTCGAAATTTCCGGCTTGAGGTTGGGCAGGCCCAGGATCTTGGCGGCCGCCGAGTTGGCCGGCAGCTGCACGGTGGCAGAGGTCGGCGAAACGTTGGTGGCGGAGTAGAATTCTTCACCCAGGGTCGGAGCACGGAAACCGGTCGAAATGGTGCCGCGAACCGCCAATTGCGGGCTGAAGTCGTAACGGGCCGTGAACTTGCCGATCTGGGTATCGCCGAAGTCGGAATAATGTTCGGCGCGGCCGGCGAT
>JAFECO010000360.1 GCA_018242085.1 Pseudomonadota bacterium | reverse complement strand
CCCGCGCGGCGCGGCGCCGCTCACTAATCAGCACACGGATTTTCTTGACTTTAACCATTTGAAGCTGCTATTAACCATTTATTAACCATAGTGCCGGGCGGTTTGCAGGGGATTCGCGGCTGCCGACAGGGCGCATGGGCTGGGGCTTTTGGGGTATCCGACGGGAAGCGGAAACGCACATTCGAAAGGATGCCGTCATGCTTTCACTTGGTTCGAACGCCGCCGGGGCCGGCGTACCGCGCCCCGTTTCCACACCTGACAAGCTGGCCGCGCTGGTCGCCGAACATGACGATCTGGACATCGCCATCGCCGTGCTGTGGGCCGCGGGCGGGCGCGACGATCTCATGATCTCGCGCCTGAAAAAGCGTAAGCTGCAGATCAAGGACGAGATCGCGCTGGCCGCTCCGGCGGCGGAGTTCTGCCGGACCGCCTGACGCATCGGGCAGTGGCTCATCGCGCGGCGCATCCGCCGTGGCGTGAGGTGTCGGCCATAAGGGGGGCTTTCGATGAACGCAACACCACCCATGAGGATGGCGCCGTGCCTGCACGGCGGCCGATGGCGGCCGCGTTTGGGGCCGGCGCGGCAATATCCGCGACGCCATTTGGGGGAGTAGAATAACGCGTCGCCTCTCGCGCGACCCAATGGAGCAGGACCGCAACGCATCAGGGAGAAAGACGTGAATAAGATCTATACGATTTCCACTCTTCTCGCCGTCATTCTTGCCATCATCAGTCCTTTCGTTCCCATACCATACTCGGCCGCCTTGCTGATGATCCTGGGCGGCTTCGGCGCGATCAACAATCCGCCGGATCTGCGCCTTCGGATTTACGCGGCCACCGTCATTCTCATCCTGGGCGGAAAATCGCTCACCAATATTCCCATGGTGGGCGATCCCCTGGCGGCGATCTTTGTGGGCGTGGCGCTGGCCTTGACGGGCGCGTCCATCGTGGGCGTCAGCATCGGCATCTATCAGGTGCTGAGAAACAACCTGGCCAAGTGACGCGACAGGCGCCCCTTCTTCGCGGGTTCGCGCGAAAGGGGCGCTTCTGCCTTGGGTGGCGCGGTTCATTTACCGGATATATTTCTCAACGCCTTGTTGCGGCTTGCTGATTTGCCGGCCCTGGCGAATCCAAGCCGCCCAGAACTTCTGCTATGATGGTCCAAGCAGCCTTGGTCAGCGGGAGAACGCCATGATCGGCAGCACCAGACATTTTCTTTTCACCGTTTCCATCATCGCGCTGGCGGGGTTGGCATCGCCCGCCGCCGCCAATTTGGGCGGCATGTCGGGGGGCGGCGGCATGCCGTCGGCCACCGGTCCCTCCTTCAATCCCGCCGCCGAATATAAGAAAGGTCTGGACGCGCTCGACGCCAACGACTTCAAGGCGGCGGCGAAATCCTTCGACAAGGTGGTGTCGGCCGCGCCCCGCAATGTGCAGTCGCTGGTGGCCGACGGCTTCGCCCATGCCGGGATGCAGGATTATTCGGGCGCGCGCGATGTCTATAAAAAGGCGCTCAACATCGACGCCAATCACATCATGGCGCGGCGCGGGCTGGCATTGGCGCTGGTCAATCTGGGCGACAAGGACGGCGCGTCCAAGGAGCTCGACACCTTGAAATCCCGCGTGGCGGCCTGCAACGGCACCTGCGCGGAAGCGTCGGACCTCAATGCCGCCGTGACGGCGGTGGAAGGCGCGCTGGGCGGCGCGGGCGGCAAGCAATCCTCCAACGCGCCGGCCAGCCTGTTGTTCGCCAGCGCGGGCAGCGGCGATGCGGCCTATGTCTCCGCCATCGCTTACGTGAACCGGCATGACTATGCCAAGGCGCTGAAATCGCTGGAGCGGGCGGAGCGCGCATTCGGCCCGCATCCCGATGTGCTCACTTACATCGGCTATACCTATCGCAAGATGGGGCGCTATGACATGGCCGAGCGCTATTACCGCGAGGCGCTGGCCATCGCGCCCGATCATCGCGGCGCCACCGAATATTATGGCGAGCTGAAAGTGGAGCGGGGCGACATCAAGGGCGCCAAGCTGATGCTGGCCAAGCTCGATACAATGTGCAGCTTCGGCTGCGTCGATGCCGAGGTGCTGAGGCAGTGGATCGTCAAGGGGCACGAATAGCCGCTGTCCTTGTTGCCGGCTTTTGTGCCGCCGCCGCGCAAGCCGCGCCGCTGCCGATCCGCGCCGCCCGCTGGATCGCGCCGGGCAGGGACGCGGCAAAGCTGTTGTCCGAAAAGCCGGCCGAGTGCCTGGCGAAAGCGGCGACGCCGGAGCTTGGCTATCGGATCGAAATCGGCCGCGCCGCTTTCAACACGCCGCTTTTGCTGGGCGGGCAGGCGGCGCGGGCGGGGATTGAGTGCGAAAGCTGCCATCGCGGCGGGCGCAC
>JAFECO010000035.1 GCA_018242085.1 Pseudomonadota bacterium | reverse complement strand
CAAATATCTCCAGCGCATCGTGCTGACCGGCACGCTCGATGGCATCGGCGGCGGCAAGGGCGGCTATTGGGAAG
Source organism: Pseudomonadota bacterium (assembly GCA_018242085.1). Lineage (GTDB taxonomy): Bacteria > Pseudomonadota > Alphaproteobacteria > Micropepsales > Micropepsaceae > Rhizomicrobium. The sequence continues at coordinate 9,742 of JAFECO010000035.1, read as the reverse complement.
ACCAGGGTTATACCTGGTATGGCGGCATCTGAGCTGTAACCGATGACGCGGCATCGCGAAGTGACGATGCATCGTTATCGGGAGTTCTTCGTGATCAAGACCATCGCCGCGCTTTTTATTACTTTCGGCCTTTCAATTTCCGCTTTGGTCATTTCCGCCCAGGCCAATCCAGCCTATGACCTCGGTCCGGCCATGGGCAGCAAGGTGCCCACCATTGGCATGCCCCAGGATGAGACCGGAACGCCGCGCTCGCTGGAGTCGCTGGCGGGCGAGAGGGGCACGGTGCTGTTCTTCTTTCGCTCCGCCGCCTGGTGCCCCTATTGCCAGCTGCAATTGATGGACCTGAACAGCGGCGTCGCGGAGCTGGCAAAGCGCGGCTATCGCCTGGCCGGCATTTCCTACGAGCCGCCTGCCGTGGACGCGGACTTCATCCAGAAGCGCGGCCTCAAATATCCCCTGCTCAGCGATCCCAAATCCGAGATCATCGACCGCTACAAGCTGCGCGACCCGCAGTACAAAAAGGGCAGCCGCGCCTATGGCGTGCCGCAGCCGGTGATCTTCATCCTGGACAGGGATGGCGTGGTGAAGGCCAAGCTGTATGAAGACACTTATACCAAGCGTCCGCCGGTCAAGCTGGTGCTTCAGACCATTGATGCGTTGAATAAGGGGCAGTGATGAGCCGGTTCCACGCCGCACTTGTCCTGGCCATGGCCTGCGGGATCGCGTCGCCCGCCTCGGCCGGGGGCCTCACCGTGGTCGAATTGTTCCAGAGTCAAGGTTGTTCCAGCTGTCCGCCCGCCAATGCCAATGTGATGGCGCTGGGCGAACGGCCCGATCTTCTCGCCTTGAGTTTCGGCGTCACTTACTGGGACCAGCTGGGCTGGAAGGATACTTTCGCGTCGCCGCAATATACCGAGCGGCAATGGGATTATGCCCGCGCTTTCCATCGCCGGAATGTCTTTACGCCGGAAGTTGTGGTGAATGGCCGGGCCGACATTGTGGGCGCGGACCGCGGCGAACTGGAAGCCCTGATCCGGCGCGAAGGCGCGCTGGCGGGGCCGGCGATCGAGATCGGCAAGGATAGCGTCACCGTCGGCATGGGCACGGGCAGCGCCGCTGTCTGGCTGGTGCGCTACGATCCCAGCGTCATACAAGTGCCCGTCGCGCGCGGCGAGAATGGCGGCCTGACCTTGCCGCACAAGAATGTGGTGAGAGAGCTGACAGAGCTGGGCGCGTGGAATGGCAAAGCCGTTTCCTATGCGCTGCCCGCGGCAAAGGATGCGGCGTTGCGCACGGCGATTTTGGTGCAGGCCGGGTCCGGTGGCGCCATCCTGGCGGCGGCCCGCAACTGAAGATGTCCCGAGAAATACATGGCGCGGCCGCGATAGGCAGCGGCCGCGCCATGCTCCTGAAGCGGGGGGTGCGCGCCGCCCCGGGGGAGGGCAGATGAAGGACGGCGCGCTTCCGCATCAGTGATTGGTATTGCTCATGCCGCCGGAGGCCATTCCGCTTTGGGGCGCGGCCATCTTGTCGGACGCCATTCCGCCCGACGCCATGCCGTCATGTTTCATGGCGGACTTCTTCATGGGCTTCTTGTGGTCCATTTTCATGGTGTCGTTGGCCATGTGCGAAGGACCGGCCATGCTGTCGCCGGACGCCATGCCGCCGGATGGCGCCGCCATTCCTTGCGCAAAGGCAGGGGATGCAAGGACCACAAAGCTGGCAACCGTGATGAATTTGTTCATTTATTACACTCCTGAGGTTTGATACCCTTCACTCCGTTCGCCGGCCTTTCCGGTTACGGGATTTATTTTCGTAACTTTCCGGCCATAGCCCGCGAATAACTGGAGCTGCCCGTGATCCCACAGGAAGCAGAATACCGGAGCTGGATGCTGGCCGCCCTTGCGGGCGACGCCGCCGCCTACCGGATGTTGCTCCAGGGGCTGACGCGGCATTTGCGGGGATATTATGCAAAGCGGCTGGGGGCGGCCGCGGCAGAGGATGCCATGCAGGAGACCTTGATCGCCATTCACGCCAAGCGCGCCACCTACGATCCGGCGCGGCCTTTCACCGCCTGGGTCTATGGCATCGCGCGCTACAAGCTGGTGGACGAATATCGCCGCACCAAGCGCGCCGCCGCCGTGCCCTTGGACGATGCCGGCGATCTGTTCGGCGCCGACGAAGCCGAAGCCGCCAGCGCCAGGCGCGATGTGGAAAAACTTCTCGCCAGGCTGCCTCAGGCAAAACGCGATCTGGTGCGGGCGATCAAGCTGGATGGCCATTCCATCGCCGAAGCCGCCGCGCGCACGGGCATGTCCGAAACCTCCGTCAAGGTCACGGTTCACCGGGCGCTGAAATCCTTGGGCGAGGAATTGGGGGACAATCATGCAGACCGATGACCTGATCGCCCACCTGACCGGCGAATTGGAGCCCGTGCGCGGCGCCGAAGTGGTGCGCATCCTGGCGGCCGGGCTTGCGCTGGGCCTGTTGGGATCGGCGCTGCTGATGGCCGTCACCATCGGCATCCGTCCCGACATTATCCAGGCGATGGGCGGAAGCGCCTTCTGGCTGAAATTCACTTATACATTGGTGATCGCCATTCTGGGCCTGAAGCTGGTGGAGCGGATGGGGCGTCCCGGCACCGATGCCAGCTGGCCCGCGCTGTTGCTTGCCGTTCCGGTCGTGACGCTGATGAGCATGATGGCGATGCAGATGATGCCCGCCGACAGCGCCACGCGGCATGCCTTGCTGATGGGTCATTCCGCCGATGTCTGCTCGGTCTTGATCGCGGGGCTGGCGCTGCCTTTGTTCGCGGGCCTGTTCTGGGCGCTGCGCCGGCTGGCGCCCACACGGCTGACCGAGGCGGGTGCGGCGGCGGGCCTTTTGGCGGGCAGCGCGGCCGCGACCATCTATGCCTTTCATTGCACCGAAAGCACCGCGACTTTCATCGCCATCTGGTATACGGCAGGTATTGCGCTGACCACGCTGATGGGCGCGGGCCTGGGCCGCTTCCTGCTGCGCTGGTAGATCGAACGCCGAAAGGAAACGCCATGCCCGCGACCGTAAAAGAGATGATGGATGCCGCCAACGCCGTGGTGCCGAAAGTCACCATGGAAGAAGCCAAGACGCTGGTCGCCGGAGGCAATGCGGTGATCGTCGATGTGCGCGACAGCGCGGAACTGGCGCAGACCGGCAAAGTCAAAGGCGCGCTGCATATTCCCCGCGGCTCGCTGGAATTCCGTGCCGATGCCGGCACCTCTTATCACGATCCCAATCTTAATCCGGGCAAGACCGTGATCCTCTATTGCGCCGCCGGGTCCCGTGCCGCGCTGGCCGGCAAGGTGCTGAAGGACATGGGCTATGCCGATGTCCGCAATCTGGGCGGCTTCAAGGATTGGGCGGACGCGGGCGGCGAGACCGAGCGCGGGGCTTAGGGCTCCCCAATCCGTATCTATCGGCACTGCAACCTACCGGCGAATCGTGCGTTGTTCCCTTCATGGGGGACGCATGCGCATCATTCTTGTCATTCTGCTGGTGGCATTGGTTTCGGCTTTGCCGCTATGGCCGTTCAACAGCCACTGGAGTTACGGCCCGGCCATCGCCATGGCGTTCCTTGTGATCGTGAATCTGATCGTGATGGCGTGCAACGCTATCGGCCGCGATCGCGACGGATCCTGAAATCCGTCAATGGATGTGGGCGGGATCGATCAGTCCCTTGGGCGTGGGCCATAGTCCCACATCCACCACCCGGCCATGGACCGCGGCGACATCATCTTCCATCGCGTAATAAGCCTTGCTGTAGAGATAGAAGGGAATGCGCGGATAAAGATGATGCATCAGGTGATAGGAGTGGCCGAGAAAGGCATACTCCATGATCGGGCGTAGCGGCTTGGGAAACAGCAGGATCGCGGTGCCGGCGTAACGGTCCTGGGTGGTGTGGGGATGATGCACCGGCCAGTCGAACATCAGGGGACATAAGCAGACCCCGAAATAGGCGGGCAGGATCCAAAGCATGATCAGCTCATTGCCGAAGCCCAGCCAATAGGCGCCCGCGATGATGGGGATATAGGAGAAGACATAGACCATCTCCCACACAAAGGCGCGCATGATGCGCGGGTTTCGGGCGATCTTCCACAGATGCCAGATATAGATGGGCTGGATCACCAGGCAGCGCAGGATCACGCGGATATAGGACATGTCCTTCACCCAGTAATCCGGATCTTCCACCGGATCGTTGGTGTGCTGGTGATGATGCAGATGCAAGGCGCGGAAGCCGGGATAGGGCGCCAGAAGCACAAAGCCGCTGACATGGCCGATCAGGTGATTGACCCACTGCCATTTGGGATTGCGGCCTGCGATATTGTCGTGGGTCGCTTCATGCAATGTGGCGAAGATCGCGTAGATCAGAACGATGTCGATCGGCACCGATAGCCAGTACGACATGTGCCCGTTCAGCACCGCCCAGGCCACCGCGCCGACACCGGCCAGGACTCCCGCAAACCAGGCAACGCTGCCCCAGGCGAAATGACCCGACAGGGTTTGCGCCACGGCACGGCCTTTGATCTCGAAGGCGCGCTGGGTTTCCAATGTGACGTTGAGGTCGCGCACCAGCCGCGCGCTGGGGCCGCCATCGGGCGCAAGGCCGACGATCTGCTCGTCGAATTCCAGCACCTCGGCCGTATTGGCCGATTTGCCGCCTTCGATGACGCGTATGCGCGGGGCCATCCCCCAACTCCGCCAATCCGTTGAAATATATGGTTAACATTTTCTTACCGGGACGGGCAAGGCGGGGTTCGGAAATGGCGGAAAACAGGCTTTAAGCGCGGCAATCGAAAGGCCATGGCGGCTGGGGCCGGGCAGCCGCGGGAAACGGCCCGCCGCGCGGTGCCGATATGCCCTGTTCTTTTTGCCGTCATCGCTTCTGATATCGTTGCCGCCGAAGCTGCTGCACAGGCGAATGCAAACATGATGTCCCGGATCGTTCTGGTTCTTCCGCTGTTTTTTACCGCGCTGGCCGCGGGACAGGCGCGCGCCGAAGACATCAACGCGCAGCTGGCGCATTGCATGACAATGAGCGGCGCGGTGGAGCGGCTTTCCTGTTACGACCGCGTGGCGCGTCAAGCTGTCGGTGCCGCGCCGCAATCGCCGGCGGCCCAGGCGCCGCAAATGCAAGCACCTCTGGCCCGCATCGAGCCGCCCGCCGATCCGTCGCGCAGCTTCGGGCAGGAGCAGCTGCGCAAATCTCCCGCCGCCGAACAAGCCGAGCAGGCGGAGCGACTGACGGCGGAAATCGCGGACTTCCAAAAGGATGCGCGAGACCACTTTACGGTTGCATTGCAGAATGGCCAGGTCTGGCGGCAGATGGCCGGCGATACGGGCGTCGCCCAGTTCCGCCAGGGTCGTACCCGCCAGGTGACGATCTCCCGCGGGGTCCTGGGCAGCTATGATCTGCGCTTCAACGACCGCAATTTGAGCTTTAAAGTTCAACGATTGCGCTGATTTGTCTATACATTTACCGATTGTTGCGGGAAACCGAATTCTTCAGCAGGAAAAATTCCCGACGGGAACTTTTGTCGTCGCCGTGACATAAAGGCGACTCTTCGCAATTATGTTGCGCAATGCGTTTGGACGGGTGGAACCTAACGCCCGGTTGCATATTCTCACGGAAACGGTTCTCGGCGGTTTCCGTTCGACGTGATCGGCTCCGCCAGAACCCTAGGTCTCAAAAGCACGCGGCTCGCAGAGCGGCCGGTGCGACAAAGGGGGTTTCATGTTTTCTTCCAATCGTTTGATCCGTCATCGCAGCCTGTTGGCTGCGGGTGCGGCTCTCGGTGCCTTGGTGGCCGCAACGCCGGCCTTGGCGCAGAATAACAATGCCGCGCCTGAAACGGTGGTGGTCACCGGTTCGCGCATTCCTGTCGTCAACGCGTTAAGCGCCAGCCCGATTTCGACCGCCAGCGCGTCGCAGATTCAACTGACCAGCGCCTTCAACGCCGAAGATGTATTGACCAAGCTGGTTGGCCCCGACACCACCGGCGGCATCAGCAACGCGTCCAACAATGGCGCCAATGGTCTTTCGCAGGTCGGATTGCGCAACTTGGGACCCACTCGCACCCTGGTGTTGATCGACGGCCAGCGTCTGGTTCCGATCATGAATGCGTCCATCGCCGTGCCGGACTTGAACTCCATCCCGATTTCCATGATCGACCGGGTGGAAGTGTTGCGCGACGGCGCGTCTTCGATCTATGGCGCCGACGCGATCGGCGGCGTGATCAACTTCATCACCAAGAAGGACTTCGAAGGCTTCCAGGTGGACGTCAATACCGGCGCCAGCGAACATGGCGGCGGCGACCTCTACAGCGTCACCGGCACGATGGGCGTCAATTTCGACAAGGGCAACATCACCATTTCGTTGCTCAACGAGCATCAGAGCCCGGTGGACATGAAGGACCGCGACTGGTCGATCGATCCCCATATCGGGCAGGGCGCGCTGGAAGGCGGTTCAACCTTCCGCAGCCAGCTGAATATTCTTCAGGACTTGAATTCGCACACCGTGTGGAATGGCACCGAGACGACTTATAACGACCCCTCTCTTGGCAGCATTCCCTGTTTGACCTACTTGCCGGCGCTTGGCCGCGCGAAGTTGAACGCGGGCTGCCCGGATGTTCATCCCAATGCCACCTTGACCAGCGGCATCGGCCGCACCCAGGCGGCCTGGAATGCCCATTATGACATCACGCCGGATATCACCTTCGTCACCAGCGGCTTTTTCACCCGTCGCGATTCCGAACAGCGTCTGCGTCCCGAACCCTTGCTGGGTGACCAGATCGCGGCAACCAATCCGATTTCGGGCGATAAGGTGTTTGGCGGCTTCTTCGTGCCCACCAGCTTCCCCGGCTATAGCGATCCCAATGGTACCGCTTCGCCGGTTGACTGCCCGAACATCACGGGAGCGAATGTCGTGGGTGCGGGCGCCCCGCAATGTATCGACGCCAATTTGACACCGAACAATTTCGGACCGCGCGATTACAAGCAGGTGTCCACCACCTATCGTATTCGTGCTGGTTTCGAAGGCCATGTTTTCGGCGACTTCAATTGGGAAGCCGGCTACGTCCAGCAGCGCAATGATAGCCAGTTGCGGGTTCTGAATTCAGGTAACTTCTTCCACCTGGCTCAAGCCACGGCGCAAATCCCTTGCCTCGACGTGCCCGGTGGTTGCACGGCCACGCCAACGGCGCCGTTCGGATATTCCACGCCGCTGGCGCCAATCAATTTCTTCAATGGCGCGAACACGCTGACACCGGCCCAGGTCAAATATCTGACCACGACCTTGACCGAGACGCAGTTCAATTACGAAAACTATATCTATGCCGACATCAACGGGCCGGTCTTCGATTTGCCAGCTGGCCCGCTGCAGGCCTCCGTGGGCTTCGAACGCCGCTTTGAACACGCGAACGATGCCCCCGACGCACTGGTGCAGGAAGGCTATGGCGCGGGTCCGTCGGCGCCGACCGATGGTGGCTATGGCGTCACCTCCTTCTATGGTGAAATGCGTATTCCGGTCTTGAAGGATCTTCCCTTCGCGGAATTCGTCACCCTGACCCCCAGCGGCCGTTACGACCATTATTCCACCTTCGGTGACGCGTTGACCTGGAAAGTGGGCGGCGAGTGGCAAGTGATTGACGATCTGCGGATCCGGGGTTCCTACGCCACCGGCCTCAGGGCGCCTTCGACCGCCGAATTGTTCGGCGGCAACGCCATCAGCTACATCTCGGTGGACGGCGATCCTTGCGACACCCGCGTCGGGGTCAACGGCAATTCCAATGCCGGCCTCGGTTCTCTCGCGCCGGGATTGGCATGCGCCACATCGTTGGCCAAGATCGGCTTGACGCCGGCTCAGATCGCTACCTACCAATCGCCGCAGAACAACCTTGTGGCGGACCAGCGCGGCCTGATCATCGGCGGCAATCCGCAGCTGAAGCCGGAATCATCGCGTTCCTGGAATCTGGGCGCGGTGATCACCCCGACCTTCATGCCGGGCTTCACCTTCAACGGCGATTATTATGAGATCAAGATCACCAACTCCATTCTGGATGGTGGTATCGCCAACAATGCCGGTCCCGATATCGTGGTGCTGGGCTGCTTCGTGGATCAGAATCCGGCCTATTGCAGCCAGATCACCCGCAGTGCCGGCGGCATCTTCCAGATTGGCAGCCTGAACACCAATCTCGGCGTCAACCAGGTCCGCGGCATGGATCTGGAAGCGACCTACAACACCGACGCGGCGGGCATCACTCTGCCGGTGCCGGGTGCCTTCCAGATCGATCTGCAGGCCGAGCGGGAGTTCCTCAACACCACCCAGAACCCGGACCTTTCGACCAACGAGTTTGTGGGCTTCTTCAACTATGGCAACGACTCGATCCAGCCGACCTGGCGTGCCAACGCCGCGATCGATTACCGTCTGGACGATCTGGGCTTGCATTATGGCCTTCGCTACATCAACGGGACCAAGAATCTTTCCGGCGGGTCCAACACTTACGGCAACAGGATTCCGGAACTCTTCTATAGCGACATTTCCGTGTCCTATGACCTGCCGGAAATCGGACCGTCCAAGTCCACCCGCCTGGTCGTGGGCGTCAACAATCTCTTCGACCAGAATCCGCCCTTCCTGAACGGCGACAGCATCGGCAAGAGCAATACCATTGCCGGTCCGTATGACGTGACGGGACGGTTCTTCTTCGCCCGCATCTCCACCAAGTTCTGATCGCGGGAAAATACAGCGGGGGCGAGACGGGCGGATGGCACCAGCCATCCGCCCGTTTCTCGTTTTCGGGTCGCTCGCTAAGGCACGGAATATCAACGATTTTCCTGCGCTCCCCCGGCGTAATTTTCCGATAAGAAAAATGGCGCAGACTGGCCCGGTTGCTGATCCGGAGTGTGGTGTATCCGCCGATGATTTATGCCGATTTCGAGCGCGCGATCGCATCACCCGCCTTGAAAGATGTGGCCATGCATTGGAACGCGGTCCGCCAGGGCCGCCGCATGCCGCGCTGGACCGATATCACGCCGTCGCGGATCGCCGCCCATCTCTCGCTGGTCTGGTCGTTCAAATATGATGCGGCGAGGGACGCCTTCACCGGACGGCTGGTGGGCGAACGCATCGCCCGTCATATCGGCAAGGACTTCCGGGGCCTTTCGCTCGCCGAAGCCTATCCCGCCGAGGCGCTGCCCTGGGTCAGCGTGACGTTCCGGCGCGTGGTGCGCGAGCCCGCGCTCTATGCCCATGCCGGGCCGCTGTTTCACCAGATGGGCCGCGAGCATCTTGGCGAGCGCATTCTCTTGCCGCTGTCGGAAGACGGGCTCGCCGCCGATGGCGTGTTGGGCGCCACCATCCTGCATGACGCGACCAATATGCCGCTGACCCTGATGGCGCCCGACCGCGCCGACGAACATTGGTTCTCCCTGGCCGGCTGACGCAATCTCCGTCGTGAACGCGATGGGACCGGCGCCGCCCTTTGCGCCCGGCCCGCTGATGCGAGCCCTCCGGAATCTGCTACAACCGCCCCGGCAAACTTCAGGCGGGGGCCGCTCATGTCCGGACGCAAGATTATATTTGTGGGGCTGGCGTTGCTGCTGGCGTCGCCCGCCGCCATCGCCCAGCCCAAGCCGTCGGCGATGGACCGCGACCTGATCGAAGTGACGGTTCCCCAGCTTCAGCAATTCTATGCCTCGCGCAAATATA
>JAFECO010000359.1 GCA_018242085.1 Pseudomonadota bacterium | reverse complement strand
CGAGGACAAGGCGCTGGCCCATGTGCTGGCCAATCTCGACAAGCTGGTGGTGAAGGCGGTGGGCGAATCCGGCGGTTATGGCATGCTGGTGGGCCCGCAAGCGTCACAAGCCGAACGGGACGCCTTCGCGCAAAAGCTGAAAGCCGACCCGGAAAATTATATCGCCCAGCCCACCATCCAGCTTTCCACCGCCCCCACTTTCGTGGGTGACGGCGTCGAGGCGCGGCATGTCGATCTCAGGCCCTTCATCCTCACCGGGACCGAAACCAAGATCGTGCCGGGGGCGCTCACCCGTGTGGCGCTGAAGCGGGGCAGCCTGGTGGTGAATTCCTCGCAGGGCGGCGGCTCCAAGGACACCTGGGTGCTTTCTCGATGATTGGCACGATGAAATGCTGAGCCGGGTCGCCGACAGCCTTTACTGGATGAGCCGTTATGTCGAACGGGCCGAACACACTGCCCGCGTGATGGCGGTGAAGCTGGAATCCATGGTCGAGCAGCAGCCCGAGGATGCGCGCGCCTCCTGGGCGCGGGTGGTCGAAGCTCTGCAGGACACCCATTGGGACGATCTGCCCCAGGATGCGCCCGCCATCACCAAAAGGCTGGTGTTCGACCGGGAGAATGAATCCTCCCTGCTCGCCTCGCTCAGCTTCGCCCGCGACAATGCCCGCCAGGTGCGCGAGGCGCTCTCCAACGAAGTCTGGGGCAATCTCAACCGGCTCTATCTGCATCTGTCGGGCGTGCAGGCCGACGCGATCTGGGTGCATTCGCCCGCCATTCTGTTCCGCGACGTGCTGGACGAGATGCAGGGGCTGGAAGGGGTGACCTATTCCACGCTCAGCCATGGCGAAGGCTGGTACTTCCTGGAATTGGGAAAATATATCGAGCGGGTGCAGCTTCTGGGCCGCATGCTGGATGTGCATTTCCGCCAGGGCGGGGTCGCGCCGAAATATTTCGACTGGCTGGTGCTGCTGAAATTCTGCACCGCTTTCGAGCCCTATACCAAACTCTATACGGCCTCCATTCGGCCGCAGAAGATCGCCGAATTCCTGCTGTTCGATCCGGAATTCCCCCACTCCATCCGTTTTTCCATCGACAAGATGACCGAGGCTTTGGCGCGGGTCGCGCCTGGGGCACCGCCCGCCCGCCGCGCCTCGGTGGAACGCCTGGCGGGACGGCTGAAAGCCAGCGTGGATTTCGGTCAGATCGATGAATTGATGTCGGGCGGCATCGCGACATTCCTCAGCGACATCACGCGGCAATGCGAGAAGATTCATGAGGCATTGTTCGCCTCATACATTACCTACGGTGCAGAAACAGTGCTTTGACTTTTTCCCCATCTGTGCGGCACGCGGGCAAGCCCGCTACCGCACATCTTCCCCCGCCAGCGGCTTTGCCGCGCGGGGGAAGAAAGCCTGAGCCAAGACGGAAGAGTGTTATGTTCTATTCCATCCGCCATGTCACACGCTTCCGCTACACCTCTCCGGTTCGCGAATCGGTGATGGAGCTTCGGATGCAGCCGCGCTCCGAAGGACCGCAGACCTTGCGCTCATTCCAGATCGCCACCAATCCCCGCGCCCAGCTCTATGCCTATACCGATCACCTGGGCAACGCGGTCTATCACTTCAATCTTCTGCGCGAACATGAGGAACTGCGCATCGAGGTGCAGGCGGTGGTGGAATTCGCCAGCTTCACGCCGGCGCCTGAGCGGCTTGGCGACGAAGACTGGAAGGGGCTCGAACCGTCCCAGCTCAGCGACGATCATTTCGACATGCTGGGTGCGTCCAAATTCGCCCGCCCCTCGGCCGATCTTCTCACCTTCATGAAGATCGCGGACATTGAAAAGCCTGTTGGCGATCCTTTGACCGCGATGAAGACCCTGAACCGGGCGATCTACCATTCCTTCGAATATGAATCCGGCATCACCCAGGTCCATTCGCCCATCGAAGTCGCTTTGCGGGGGCGCCGGGGCGTCTGCCAGGATTTTTCCCATGTGATGATCGCGGTGGCGCGCCAATGGGGCATCCCGGCGCGCTATGTCTCCGGTTATATGTATCATCGCGGCAATCGCGACCGCTCCGAGGCCGACGCCACCCATGCCTGGGTCGAGGCCTGGCTTCCCAGCCTGGGCTGGGTGGGATTCGATCCCACCAACAATGTGATGGCGGAAGAACGGCATGTGCGCGCTGCGGTGGGGCGCGACTATGCCGATGTTCCGCCCACCCGCGGCACTTTCAAAGGGCTGGCGGACAGCGAATTGTCCATCGCGGTCGCCATCGAGCCCACCCAGGCGCCGGTGCGGCACGAAGATTTCTTGAAAGTGGCGCGTCCGATGGTATCCACCGCCACGCCGTCCATGCCGGAACGGCTCTATCACCAGCAGCAGCAACA
>JAFECO010000358.1 GCA_018242085.1 Pseudomonadota bacterium | reverse complement strand
GCGTAATTGAAGCTGATGGAGATGCGCGGGCGGCGGGCGCGGTTGGGCTCGACGCCATGGCGCAGCCAGCTTTCCCATAACAGCAGCATGCCGGGTTTGGGATCGACAGCGAAAAAGCTGCGATTTTCAGGCCGCGCATTCTTTTTGCGGGGCGGCGCCGCCATCATCATGGCCAGGCGCGGGTCCTCGAAGCGGATCGCGCCGGCCTTTGGCGGCACCGTCACATAATAGGTGCCGCTCACCGCCGAATGGGGATGGATGTGCGGCGCGTGGATGGCGTCCTTGTCCATCGCATTGACCCAGAGGCTGTCCAGCTTGAGCTTGCGGCCGCCAAGCTCGAACTGGGCGTCGCGCGTGAAGAGCGCGACATGGCGGGCGATGTCCCGTTCCAGTTCCTCGATGACGCTGGCCCTGCGCGTCAGATCGTTCAGCGACGCATAGGATGTATATCCGCCATAGCCATGCTCGCGGGCCCAGCGCTGTCCCGCCCGATCCTCCGCGGCCAGGCCCAGGCAGGTCTGTTCCAGAACGGCATTGCGCGTGCGGGACAGCTGCGCCCTGTAAAGACGGGTGGCGAACAGTGTCTGGAACATTCTAGGCCCCGAATTTGGTTTTTGTTCCGCCCATTGGATGGCAATCTCCCTTTCTGTCAAAGGGGATGCCCATGCGCGCTTGCCTGATCTTCGCCGCTGTCGCCATGCTGGGCCTTTCCGCCTGTGCGGTGATCGATGCGGGCACCGCGGTGGTCGGCGCGGGGGCCAAGGTGGCGGGCACGGCCGCCAGCGTCACCGCCGATGTGGTGACCGCGCCCTTCGGGAGCTCCCGCGAATCTGCCGACAAGAAGAAATAATCAGAAATTGTCCTTGCGCCGGCGAATCTCGCCGAACACATCGGCATCATCGGCGTTCGTCATCCCCAAGGTTTTCCGGATCTCCCAGGAATCGGGCCTGAGGAACGGGTTGGTCTTTTTTTCCTGACCCATGGTCGAAGGCAAGGTGGGCCAGCCCTCGGCCCGCGCATTCCTCACTTCGGTCATGCGCGCGCCCAGCGCCGAATTGCCCGGCTCCAGCGTCAAGGCGAAGCGGCCATTGCTCTCGGTATATTCATGGCCGCAATAGACGCGCGTGGCATTGGGCAGGGCCATCAGCTTCGACAGGCTGGCCCACATGGTGGGCGCATCGCCTTCGAACAGCCGTCCGCAGCCCAGGGAAAAAAGCGTGTCGCCGGTGAAGGCATTGCCGCCGATCACAAAAGTGATAGCGCCGCGCGTATGTCCCGGCACTTCCAGCACCCGCACCTTCTCGCCCGCGAATTCCCAGCCCGTTTCCTCATCCACGCCCACATCCAATCCGGGGATGCGCGCCGCGTCCTTGCCCGGCCCCACGATGGTGGCGCCATATTCCTTCTTCAGTTCCAGATTGCCGCCGACATGGTCGATATGGTGATGGGTGTTGAGGATGTAATTGGGCTCCCAGCCCAGCCGGTCCAGCGCCGCATTGACCGGCCCCGCTTCCGACGGGTCCACCACGGCGCAATGCTCGCCCACCTTGATCAGATAGGCGTAATTGTCTTGAAGGCACGGGACGATTTCGATCTTCATAATTGTTCCAATTCTGCTTCCCCATACTTTAGCAGCGGTGGGATGGAGATTGAACCTTAACTGGGTTCGGATTACCGATTGGGGCAATGGATCTGCGGGGCTTGAGCGATTTTTACGAAAGTCCGATGGGGGAGCGGACCCGCCGTCTCATTTTGCGCCGGTTGCGCGAAATCTGGCCCAATACGCGCGGGCGGCGGCTTCTGGGTTATGGATTTACGCAGCCCTATCTGAGCGGGTTCCTGGGTGAAGCGGAGCGCTGCATCGCCGCGCTTCCCGCCGCGCTCAGCCCCGGCATCGCCTGGCCGGACGGCAAGACCCTCACCACCCTGGTCGAAGAAGACGCGCTGCCGTTTCCGGATGCCTTTTTCGATCTGGTACTGGTGGCGCATGGGCTGGAAGAGGCCGAAGGCCTGCGTCCGCTGCTCCGGCAATTGTGGCGGGTGCTGGCGCCCGAAGGCAAGCTGCTGATCGTTGCGCCCAATCGCGCCAGCCTGTGGGCGCAGCTGGAACGCTCGCCCTTCGGCCATGGACGGCCTTTCTCGCGCAGCGAGCTCGACGCCTTGATGCGCGGCGCCATGTTCGTGCCGGAGCAATGGCAACGCGCTCTGTATGCGCCGCCGGTCGGCATCGGCGCTTTGGCGCGCAGCGGCACGGGATGGGAGCGGTTCGGCGCGCGCGTCCTGCCGGGCGTGGGTGGCGTGCATATCGTCGAAGCCAGAAAATCGCTCTATGCGCCGGCCACGCCCACGGCGCCCGCAACCGTGCGGGTGAAGGCGCCCGCGATCCTCAAGCCTGCCGGGACGGAATAGTT
>JAFECO010000357.1 GCA_018242085.1 Pseudomonadota bacterium | reverse complement strand
GCGCCGGTGATGACGGTCACCAGCAGCGCGTCGGACACCGAATAGGTGTTCTTCAGCAATAGCTGCGGTGCCCAGATCAGGATCGCCGCCGCCAGGACCACTGTTGCGACCCACACCGCCAGCAGCGCCAAACGGAAATCTCCCAGCAGCCGCGCGCGCCTGATTCCGTCCTGGGCAGCGATGGCGCGGGTCATGGCCGGACGCTCGACATCGGGCAGGGCGCCCTGCACCAGGGAGGCGGGGCGCATCAGGATCTGGCCTACCGCCAGAAGCGCGAAGGGACCCGGACCGGAAATGAATGTCACCAGATAGGCATGGGCATTGACGGTCAGTTCGGTGAGGATCACGCCCATCAAGGACCAGCGGGTGATGTCGCGGAATATGCCGCGATAGTCACGGATGCGGCCGCGTCCCAGCGCCTCGATCTGGTCGCGGAAAAACCGCGCGCCGAAGGGCGTCAGGCTGACCAGCGCGGCCACCAGCAGCAGAAGAGCGCCGGCACGGAATTGGACGGCATGGCCGGCCCGCATCGCGACCAGGCCCGCCACCAGCGAAGCCGCATAGATCATGTCCGACACGATCGCGGGGCCGGTCCGGCCTTTGACGAAAGAAAAGCTGCGCGCGAACCAGCGGAAGGTGAAGACGGCGCCGTACGCCGCCAGCAGCAGCGCGGCCGGGACCGGCGCGCGCGCGCCGATCAGCAAGCCGAACAAAACAGCACCTGCCAGCACGGTCAGGATTGCATTCATCTTCAGGCATGTCGCTTCGATGCGGGCGCGTTCTTGGGGCGGCGCGGCCAGCGCATGGTTCACCGGCAGCACCAGGAGCGCGGCCATGACGCTCATGCAAAAAGGCACGATCACCAGCACGAAAGAGAAGATGCCGAATTCCGCCGCCGGCAGGTTGCGCACAAAGATCAGCGAGGCGAGGAAATGCGCGCCGGACGTGGCGATCGGGCCGCTGATGGGAAGGCCGTAACGCCATGCCGCCGCCATCCAGCCCGGAGCGCGGGGAGCCATTGCGGGAGCGAGCGGCTGGGCCATGTCCTGCCCCGTCACGCCGCGGTGCGAACCGGCGTTACCAGGATCGGCAGGGATGCGCCCGGCGCCAGCGTGCTGGTGCGGGTGAGAAGACAGAAAAGCGCCAGCGGATTTGTCACCGCATAGCGCCAGAACAGCCGCTTGGGCTCGCGCCATATCCGGTGCAGCCATTCCAGGCCCACCTTCTGCATCCAGCGGGGCGCGCGGATATAATCGCCGGAGACATAGTGGAAACAGCCGCCGCAAGTGACCAGCCAGCCGGCCTTCAGGCGATTGCGGTTGCGGACGGCGAATTCATATTCCAGCGGCACCGACAGGCCCGCCCAGATCACGTCGGGCTGGGACAGGTTGATCTCATCGCAGACATCGTCTTCGTCCAGGATGGAAAAATAGCCGTGACGGCGGCCCACGATCTGAAGTCCCGGATAGGTTTCGCGCAGGATTCGGGCGGCCTTTTCGTTGGCTTCCTCGGTGGCGCCGAGAAGAAAAAAGCGCAGGCCATGCTCGACCGCGACTTTCGCCGCGTCATGGATGAAATCGGTGGTGGCGCTGCGTTCGGGAACCGGAGTGCTGGTGAGCAGGTGCGAGGCGAAAACGCCCGCCTGGCCATCGGCATGAACGATGTCGGCGCGCTGGAATGTCTGACGGAATTTGTCGTCCTGGGCGGCGAGCGCGATGGTGTGGCCGTTCAGGGCGAAGACCAGCTTGGGATGGGTTCCTTCGATGCCCCGCGCGGCCAGGCAGTCGATCAGCATCATGCGGCTCAGTTCGGCGCGCGACAGGCAGGCCGTCCTGATGCCGCCCAGCATCACTTCTTCATAGGGGTCGTTGGCGTGTTTCGGGGGCGCCCGGTGCGCCTCGAAGGCGGGGGGTATGCGAAGAAGCGAGCGCATTACACCGCGTTCCTTCTGCCCAGGACCGCCAGCGGCGTCAGCGCCAGGATGCGCAGATAGAGCCGGACGCTGTCGCGCTCCACATACTGGATGTCGAAATCGATGCGGGCCTGCATGTCGGACAGAAGCGGCGTGGCGCCCCGCGCGCCATTGATCTGCGCCAAGCCGGTGATGCCGGGCTTTACCGCATACCGGAGGTGATAATTCTTGATCAGCGCGGAGTAATATTCGTCATGGGCGATGGCGTGCGGGCGCGGCCCCACCAGCGACATCTCGCCTTTGAGGACATTCCACAGCTGCGGCAATTCATCGAGGCTGGTGACGCGGAGAAAATGACCGATCCGGGTGATGCGCGCATCGCCCTTGAAGGCCTGCACGATCTCGGCACCGTCTTCCAGCACATGCATGGTGCGGAATTTGTAGATGTTGAAGACTTTGCCGTGCCGGCCGATGCGGCGCTGGCGGAAAAAGACCGGCTC
>JAFECO010000356.1 GCA_018242085.1 Pseudomonadota bacterium | reverse complement strand
GCGCTCAATGTTCCGGCGCTGATCCAGGCCAACAGCATGATTCACAGGGTTCAGAAGGAGCCCATCCTGGGAAGCCGCGCGCAATTTGCCGCCGACCCGCGCATTCCTGCCCTGACATTGGGCATGGATGTGTTGCACCGGCTCCACATGTACGTGATCTATGGCCAGGAAAAAATCTACATGACCGCCGCCGAACCCGCGAAGGCTTCGACCGACTAGCGGCGATGCTGCCGATGGCATAACGTCTGGCGCGCGGCCCGCCCCGACCGGATGGACCGACAGCAATGGGGGCCATGATGAGCATCGCGAAAAGCCGCAGGCAATTTCTGGAATCGGCGGGCTTCGGCTCCGCCGCGCTGCTGGGTTCGTCCTGGATGGCCGCCGCGCAAGCGGCAGCGGAACGCACGCCGCCGGACCTGATCGTGATCAACGCCAAGGTCACCACCATGGATCCGGCCATGCCTGCGGCCGAGGCTTTCGCCGTGCGCGGCGACCGTTTCATGGCGGTGGGCTCGACCGCTGACATGAAGTCGCTGGCCGGTCCCAAGACCCGCACCTATGACGCCAAAGGCATGATGGTCACGCCGGGCTTCAATGACACGCACAATCACGGCGGCGGCGATTTGCTTTTGTATGAAGTGTTGGTAGGCAATCCCTATGTGGTGGAATTCGTCACCATCCAGAGCATCATCGACAAGCTGAAGGCGCGGGCCGCCAAGACGCCGCCGGGCACCTGGGTGATCGGCTATTATTATGACGACACCAAGGTGAAGGACGGCCGTCCCATCACCAACAAGGATCTGGACAAGGTTTCCACCGAACATCCGGTGGAAGTGATCCATCGCGGCGGCCATACGTCTTATTACAACAGCAAGGCCTTGCAGATGGCGGGCCTGACCAAGAACACCCCGCCCCATTTCGGCGGCACCTTCGACAAGGGGCCGGACGGCGAATTGAACGGCCGCATCACCGACAATGCGCGCGATGTTTTCAAGGGCAAAGGCAAGTTCGTCACCTACAGCCCGGCCGAGCAGGAACGGCGCCTGGTCAGCGGCGTGGAATTCATGTCCAAGAAATTCGTCGAGTATGGCCTGACCAGCGTCTGCCATGACGAGAATGTGCTCTCCGCCCTGCAGACCGCGCGCCAGCGGGGCACTCTGTTGCACCGGGTGAGCTATGAGCCGGATGATGTCTTGACCGAAGCCATGATCAAGACCGGCATCAAGACTGATTTCGGCGATGAATGGATCAAGTTGGGCGCCACCTCCGAACATGTGGTGGACGGATCCTTCTCCGAACGCACCGCGGCGATGGGCAAGCCTTACAAGGGTGTTACGCCATCTTACAGCGGCAATGTCACCGAACGGCAGGCGGATACCAACGCCTGGGCCGAGCGGGTGCATCGCGCGGGCATCCGCCTCAACTGCCACGCCAATGGCGATGTCGCCATCGCCCAGGTGATGACGGCGTATGAAGGGGCGCTGAAAGCCTTTCCGGTCAAGAACAGCCGGCCCAAGATCACCCATTGCACCTTCATCAATGACGATCTGATCAAGCGGATGAAGGCGGTCGATCTGGTGCCGTCCTTGTTCAGCTCCTACGCCTATTACAATTCCGACAAATTCCACTTCTATGGCGAAGAGTATATGCGCAACGCCATGGCCTATAAGACCTTCGAGGATGCGGGCCTGCACGCTTCGACGGGATCGGATTTCGGCACGCCGGGGCCCTTCGCCCCCTTGATGTCGATGCAGGGCATGGTGACGCGCAAAGGCTTCAACGGCGAGACCTGGGGCGCGAACCAGAAGCTGACGGTGGACCAGGCGATCCGCGCTTCCAGCTATAACGGTGCCTACAACACCCGCGAGGAAGCCATCAAAGGCTCCATCACCGCGGGCAAGCTGGCGGATTATGTGGTGATGGCGGACGACCTGCACACAATCGCGCCCGAGAAAATCAAGGATGTGAAAATCGTGCAAACCGTGGTCGGGGGCGTTGCCCGCTATCAGGCGTAACCGGCTTTGACCGGCGGCCTGGAAGACACGGCAATCGTCGCGCGCGAAGGCGGCCTGCATAAAGAGCTGACGCGCGCCCAGATCATCATGATCAGCCTGGGCGGGGCCATCGGCACCAGCCTGTTCCTCTCCAGCGGCATCGCTCTGGGCTATGCCGGGCCTTCGGTGCTGGTCAGCTATGCCATCGCGGGTTTTTTCGCCGTGGCCATGGTGCTCAGCCTGTCGGAAATGGCGGTAATGCATCCGGCCGCCGGATCCTTCGGCACCTATGCCGAAACCTATCTCAATCCCCTGGCCGGTTTTGTGGTGCGCTACACTTACTGGTTCGCGCAAGTGATCGCCACGGGGTTCGAGGCGGTCGCCGCCGGCATTTACATGACCTGGTGGTTTCCCGGCACGCCGGTCTGGCTCTGGTCGCTGGG
>JAFECO010000355.1 GCA_018242085.1 Pseudomonadota bacterium | reverse complement strand
AGCGCCGGATTGATCAGGGCATAGCCCTTGGCATTGAAATGCTCCCCGTCCTCGAACAGATCGCCCTGCACCTTGCCCTTGGCGTCCAGGACCGGCGCGTCCATGTCGAAATATTTGAATAAGGGATCGGTCTTGGTCTTGGCCTTGGCGAGGTCGTTGAAGCGGTCGATCGCTGCCGGCTCGCCCGGATCGGCGAAGGCCGAATTGGGCGCATGCTTCATGCTGAGAAAGACGAACGGCACTTTGGGAAAATCCGCCCGGATCTTGGCATAGACCTTCATCGCTTTTTCGAACGCGACATCGCCACTGAAACCGCCGGTGACGTCATTGTCGCAATAAAACAGGATCGCGGAGGGATGATATTTGCCGATCACGTCGTGATAGAAGAAATCCACATCGCCGATCACGCTGCCGCCGAAGCCCCGGTTGAGCACGCTGAAATTGGGAAAACTCTCCGCCGTCTTCCATTTCATGATGGTGGAGCTGCCCACGAACAAAGCGGGATTCCTGGGCAACGCATTCTTGGCGTCATAATCCTTGAAGGCTTCGATGTCCTTCCTGTACCGCTCCGGATCGCGCTCTTCCGGCTTGTGCGGATAGGCGGCCTGGCCCTTGCGGTACAGCGCCATCACATCGGCGTAATTTTCCGGATGCTTGGTGTAATCCAGCCAATGGGCCCGCCAATAGGCGCCCGCGGTCCTGTTGAACGCCGCCACCTTGTCCTTGTCGGCGCTGCCCTGGGGGATGGCCTGGGTGAGATAATCCTGAAACGCCTTCTTGTCGGCCGCGTCGTCGGCCCGTGCCACATTCGCGCCCGCCAACAGCAGCAGCGGCGCCAAAGCCAGCTTCGCAAATTTACGCATACCGTTCCTCCCTCAAGATGCGGCGGCGGCACCCAACCATGCCGCCGCCCGCGATTGCCGCCCCGGTCTGACCGCCGGGCTGGATGTTTATAGCACCGCGTCAGCTACGCGGCACGTTCATGGACACCAACATTTTCTGCAGCTCCGGCACGATCCGGGCAAAGCCCTTGTCGTTGAGATGCTCGCCGGTCTCGTAGAGGTCGGCCTGCACCTTGCCGCCCGCGCCCAGCACCCGCGCATCGATGTCGAAATATTTGAACAAGGGGTCCTTTTTCGCCTGCGCCCTGGCCAGTTCATTGTAGCGGTCGATGGCCTTGGGCTCGCCCGGGTCGGCGAAGGCGAAGTTGGGCGCATGCTTCATGCTGAGAAAGACGAAGGGCACTTTCGGGAAATCGGCCCGGAACCGGTTATAGACCTTCATCGTCTTGTCGAACGCGACATCGCCGGAAAAGCCGCCGGTGACGTCATTGTCGCAATAGAAGAGGACGACCGAGGGCTGATATTTGCCGATCACGTCCTTGTAGAAATACTGCACATCGCCGATCACGCTGCCGCCGAAGCCCCGGTTGAGCACGCTGAAGCCGGGAAAATAATCCGCGGTCTTCCACGCCATGATGGTGGAGCTGCCCACGAACAAGGCGGGATTTTTCGGCGGCGCGTTCTTGGAATCATACGCCTTGAAGGCTTCGATGTCCTTGCGATACCGCTCCGGATCGCGCTCTTCGGGCTTGTGCGGATAGGCGATCTGGCCCTTGCGGTAGAGCGCCATCACATCCGCATATTTTTCCGGATGATCGGTGTAATCGCGCCAATGATTGCCCCAGTAAGCCGACGTGGTCTTGTAGAACGCCGCCACCTTGGCCTTGTCGGTGCTGCCTTGGGTTACGGCCTTGGTCAAATAATCGCGAAACGCTTTGGTATCGGCCGCGTCGTCGGCCTTGGCGATATGGGCGCCCGCCAAAAGCAACAAGGGCGCAAGAGCTATGCTTGACAGTTTATGCATGACTATCTCCCCTGAAATGCGGACGGCACCATCGCCGCCCGCGGCTTGCTTCCCGGTCTTGACCGCCGGGATAGAAAGTTCGTGTGTGCGGCATCGGCGCCGCCGCATATCCTCCGTAACTTGCGATAACGCCCGCGGGTCACGCGGGAAAAGCGCCGCTTGCTGCGCGCGCCGTTCATTCATCCTCATGCTGAGCCTGTCGAAGCATGAGGATGCAAGCTGGATATATCCTCACCCTGGACCCTCGCCCTGAACTTGTCGAAGGGGGCCAAGGGAACGCAGGGTGAGGATGTCAGGTGCTATTTCAACGTCAGCTTCTGCACGTCGAACATCGACGCCGAGCCGATATAGACCGTGTTCGGGGTGCGGCAATCCAGAGAATGGATCAGGTCGCCCGTGTCTTCCGAACCATGGTCCTGGCCGGTGATGGTCATGCCCAAGACCTTGCCGGTCATGTCCATCTTGTAGAGCTTGCCGTTGCCGTCGCCGCTGAACATGTATTGCGTCGGCCCCTGGGTGATGCACAACGCCCAGGGCGCGCCGATGCCGGTGATGGTGCGCTTATAGTTCAGGTCCGAGTCATAGACCTG
>JAFECO010000354.1 GCA_018242085.1 Pseudomonadota bacterium | reverse complement strand
TGGAATGCGCCACACTGGCTCTGGTTCCTGACGGGGACCGGACTTGCTGGCGGAACCGCTCTTATTGGCTGGAAAACGTTTCCAGCCGAACTCAAAGGTATCGTCGCACAACGATTGCACAGCCTTTTTGGCAAAACGCGGGCGCGGTCTGACGCATAACTGGTGTGTTGTGCAGACCTTATGTTCACAATCTTCCGTCAAGAGAGCGTGGGGCAGCGTCAACCGATCGCCAAATGATGGTTAATAACCACACCATATTGATCATCGGTCAAAACGCTCCCGGAATTTAACCATGGTAAAAAATTTGTTTACAGAGAGGGCACCAGACGCCCGTTCGCGTGTTATTGTTCCTGCGCGGGTTGGGTTTTCCTGGCCTTGCATCGCAATAGGTTTTGTGGGGACTGGATATGAAACGCCTTATCAAGCTTGGCCTGACCGCCGCGACCTTGGCGCTTCTGGCAACGTCAGCGAACGCCGCCGTCACGCTGGACGGTTCGACCGCCTTTGATGCCGCGCTGGCGCCCGGCCAGACATCGGTCGTGAATTTCGACAACCCCAACGCCGCAGGTTACAACTTCACGGCGCCGATCGGCAGCTTCATTTATAATGGCGCCGACGGCCTGCATGTGAACGTGGCCGCGCCGCCGTTCGGCGACACTTCGCTCTATATGGCGCTGCAGACCAATCAGGTCGCCACGCTCGATACTCCTCTGCTCAAGTCGTTGAGCCTGTATATCGGCTCGCTGGACCCGACCAACTCCATCACCTTCAAGGGGACGGGCGGCTTCAGCCAGACCTTCCTGGGCTCCTCCCTGTTCGACCCGGCCACGGGCAACCAGTCGAACGGCGACAATAATCGCCGCTTCTACTTCTCGTTCGATCCCACCGACAAAGTGAACCAGATCGTGTTCACCTCGGGTGAGAATTCCTTCGAATTCGACAATATCGGCGCCTTGGCCAGCGGCGTTCCCGAACCCGCCACCTGGGCAATGATGCTCCTGGGCTTTGGCGGCATCGGCTTCATGCTCCGGAACCGCCGCGAACTGGGCCTCAAAGCCACCGCCTGATCGGCGCACGTCACAGTCTCCAGCAGAAGGCCGCCTCCGGGCGGCCTTTTCGCTTTCCGGCCCCTGGCGAAGCGGTTGCGCGTTCCTTGAGCCGGGGACATCTTGCCCTTGCGGCTCCCAAAGAGAATCAAGGTCCTTGACGTCCCCTTCCCTTCCGCCCGATGCCGCGCCGCGAACGGATGTCGCCGTCATCATCGTCTCGTACCGTAGCCTGGCCGATATCGCCGTCTGCCTGGCGGCCCTGGAGAAATCGACCTGGGACCGCTTCCGTGTGGTGATCTGCGAGAATGGCGGCGAAGAGGCGTTTCAAAAGCTTCGCGCCGCGCTGCCTGAGCGGCTTAAGGGTGGCCAGCCCGTGGAGCTGTTATCGGCACCCGGCAATCCGGGTTATGCCGGCGGGATCAATCTGGCCATGGAGCGCACCCAGCCCGCCGACGCCTATTGGATCCTCAATCCCGATACCCAGCCGGAGCCCGGCGCCCTGGAGGCATTGATGGCACGGCTGGATCGGGGCGGCTGCTCGGCGGTGGGGCACGATCTTTTGAGCGGCGACGGGCGGCTGGCTTCGCGCGGCGGGATTTGGCGGAAATGGAGCGCCCGCGCCATCTCGCTGGACAAGGGCAAGCCCTGGCAGCCGATACCCGACATTCGCGCCCTGGAAAGGCGGATCAACTACATCACCGGCGCTTCGCTGCTGGTGACGCGGGGCTTCTGCCAGCGCGTGGGAAAGATGCGGGACGACTATTTCCTCTATTGCGAGGAAGTCGAATGGTGCCTGCGCGCCATTGGACGGGGTGAAAAGCTGGGCTATGCGCCGGACGCGTTCGTGCGCCATGCGCAAGGCACAGCGACCGGCTCCGGCGGGACATTGCGGACGCAATCGAAACTGGCCGTGTATCTGATGGAGCGCAATCGCATCCTTCTGACCCGCGATCTTTATCCCGCCCACATGCCGGTTGCCGTGCCATTGTCGCTGCTGCACATCGCGATCAAATACGCCAAGGCGGCGGCCTGGCGGCAGGGCTGCTACGCGTTATCGGGATGGCTCGCCGGTCTGACCAACAAAAGGAATAAACCGGACTGGCTTGTGCGCGGCGCCACACATTGATCGATGGTGTGATACCTCATCCGAAAGCTTGATTTCCGGCTTCGGAAACGCCCGCGCCGGTGCAGAGCGGCCGCGTTCATATCCGGCAGGACAAGTTAACAACCGCAACGACTTGCCGCGGACCGTCAGGGCCGCCGAAATGCTGACGCCAGCATCACGCAAAGCCGGGCTGGCTGACGGACGGGCAAACCGCTATACGGCAGGCGAGATACCCTTCCGGACATCCCATGGCGAATACCAACACCGACCCGCAACCCAAAGGCTGGATCGGACGCAACCGCCGCGC
>JAFECO010000353.1 GCA_018242085.1 Pseudomonadota bacterium | reverse complement strand
CCTTCGCCCGTCAGGTTCAAAACCAGCACCTTGGACACATCCAGATCGGGTGGCATCGGCGCCGCCATGTCCCATCCTGTCGCCAAGGTATAGGCCGCGCGCAAGACACCCAGATGCGCCACCGCGATGGCGTCGCGCTCCTCCTGCGCGACATCTTTCAGGAACGCCGCCACCCGCGCATGCAGTTCGGCGGTGGATTCGCCGCCCGGCGGCCGGAACGCGTCGCCCTGTTCCGAGCCTGCGCGCCGGAATGCGTCTTCACCGTCGCGGGCCAGGATCGCCGCGCGGCTGAGGCCTTCCCAATCGCCCCAATTCTGCTCCATCAGCCGCGCATCCCAGGTGGCATCGGTCAGGCCCAAGGCTTCGGCGGTCTGGCGGGCGCGGCGCGAGGTGCTGACAAAGACCCGGGCTTCGCCAAAAGGCGGCGGTGGCAATAGCCGCCGCATCTTGGCGATGCCGTCATCGCTCAAGGGAATGTCGGTATGGCCCTGGATGCGGCCCTGTGCATTCCACAGGGTCGGGCCGTGGCGGAGTAAGGCCAGCCTCACGGAGCGCGGCCAGGAAAAGTGGACTTCCGGTTTTCCGTCCGGCCGCGCGACCACTTCATATATCGATCTCCACAATCACCGGCACATGGTCGGACGCTTTCTGCCAGCCCCGCATCTTTTTCAGGATGGTTTGCGATTTCAGCGCGCCTTTGAGGCCAGGGCTGAGCCAGACATGATCCAGCCTCCGGCCGCGATCGGATGCCTCCCAGTCGGCGGCGCGATAGCTCCACCAGGAATAGATTTTCTGGTCCGGCGGAATGAAGGCGCGGGTGGCGTCGGTCCAGTCGAACGCGGCCTGCGCCTCGCCCAGAAGACGCGTTTCCACCGGCGTGTGGCTCACCACGTCCAGCAATTGCTTGTGACTCCAGACATCGTTCTCCAGCGGCGCCACATTCAGGTCACCCACCAGCACCACGGGATTCTTGCGCTGGGTTTTGCGCTTGCCGAAGAAATTTTCCATTGCGCCCAGAAAGTGCAGCTTGTGGGCGAATTTGTCGTTCTTCTCCGGATCGGGAATGTCGCCGCCCGCCGGCACATAGAAATTGTGCAGCTCCAATCCATTCTCGAAACTCACGCCCATATGCCGGGCATGGCCTTCGCGGCAGAAATCCTGCACGCCGGTCTTGGCGAACGGCAGGCGCGAGATCACCGCCACGCCATGATAGGCCTTCTGGCCATGAATGGCCTGATGCTCATAGCCCAGTTTGGCCAAGGGCAGCTTGGGGAAAAGCTCGTTGATGACTTTGGTCTCCTGCAGGCACAGCACATCGGGCTGATGCTCGCGCAGAAAGCGGGTCACCAGATTGATCCGGTGGCGCACCGAATTGATGTTCCAGGTGGCGATTTTCACGGAATGCAACCCTTCTATGCTGCAACTGCACAATAGTGCTTTTGGGACGGCACGGAGAAAAATATTGTTTTAAAACAACGCATTAAGTCATAAAATGACGCAATAATGTTGCGCAAGGTTAAAAGAACCTTCTCTTGTTTTGCTCCGTATACTGCCCATATTGCAGTGCAGCGTAAGGTTCCGGATTGATTTGGGACCCCGCACTGTCGAAGGAGTTTTTCATGAGCGTTCTATCCAAACCTGTCGAAGCCAGCAGCTATTTTGGCAGCTTCATCGTCGAATCGCTGAACGGCACCCTGATCGTTCTAAGCGCCTTGCTGGCGCTCGCCACTGTGGCGGTTGTCGCCTGATGCATCCAGCGGCCAACGGGCTTTCGGGCTGAAATCGAGCGGATCGCGTTCCCCCAGCGCGAAACGCTCCAGCCCGGCCCAGGCGATCATGGCCGCATTGTCCGTGCAGTAGCGGGGGGGCGGAACGCGGATTTCGAAACCGTGTTGGTCCGCCAGTTTTGCAAGCGCCGATCCGATGGCCGCATTGGCGGCAACCCCGCCGGCGACCACCAGGGTCGGGCGCGCGGCGTGCGCAAACTCCTCGCGGAAACGCGTGAGGGCATGGGCGGTACGATCCCGCAATATGTCGATCGCCGCCGCCTGGAACGATGCGCAAGCGTCATCGATATTCACCTGGTTCTGCGTCACCAGCTGGCGCACCGCCGTCTTCAACCCGGAAAAGGAAAAGTCCGTCCCGGCCCGCCCCGGCCCAGGTCGATCTAGCAAAGGGCGCGGCAACGGATAGGCGCGCGGATTGCCCCGCGCCGCATGGCTTTCGACATTGGGTCCGCCGGGATAGGGCAGGCCCAAAATCTTCGCGGTCTTGTCGAAAGCTTCGCCCACCGCATCGTCCATGGTGGTGCCATAGAGGCGGTACTTTCCCACATCCGCCGCCGCCAAGAGCTGGCAATGACCGCCCGACACCAAAAGCAGCAGGAAGGGAAAATCCACGCCATCCGTCAGCCGCGCGGTCAGCGCGTGACCGGCCAGGTGATTGACCGCGACCAGCGGCTTGCCGCTGGCCA
>JAFECO010000352.1 GCA_018242085.1 Pseudomonadota bacterium | reverse complement strand
TTTCTCACCGGCAAGATCGACGCCCATACCAGTTTCGACAAATCCGATTTCCGCAACAGCGTGCCGCGCTTTGCGCCCGAAGCGCGGGCGGCCAACCAGGCGGTGGTCGATCTGCTGCAAGACATGGCGACGAGAAAGCAGGCCACGCCCGCGCAGATCGCGCTGGCCTGGATCCTGGCGCAGAAGCCCTGGATCGTGCCCATTCCCGGCACCACCAAACTCAACCGGCTTGAGGAGAATCTGGGCGCCGCCGCTGTTGTGCTGACCAAGGATGATCTCGCCGCCATCGAACGGGCCGTGTCGGGCATCGCCTTCACGGGCGCGCGCTATCCCGAAACCTTGCAGAAGATGGTGGGGCGGTAGGAGCGGTTCCAGGAAAAGTGCGCAGCGGTTTTTCGTCCGGAACCGCGACCATAAAAAATATCCGGCGCGGGCTTTCTGCGCAAAACATTTTCGCAAAACGGAGCAAGGAATAATGCAAGGCATCAAAGACAAAGTCGTGGTCATCACCGGCGCGTCCAGCGGATTGGGCGAAGCCACGGCGCGCCATCTGGCGCCGCTGGGCGCCAAATTGATCCTGGGCGCGCGGCGGGTCGACCGGCTTGAAGCATTGGCGCGGGAGTTGTCGCTTCCCAAGGACGCGGTGGTCGAGACCGATGTGCGCAAGGCGGAGGCGGTCAAGCGGCTGGTGGACCGGGCCGTCTCGCTGCACGGCCGCATCGATGTGCTGCTGAACAATGCGGGGGTGATGCCGCTGTCGATGCTGGAAGCGGGCAAGCTGGAGGAATGGGACCGCATGGTGGATGTGAACATCAAGGGCGTGCTTTACGGCATCGCCGCCGCCCTGCCGCACATGATCGCGCGCAAAAGCGGGCATATCATCAACGTGTCGTCGGTGGCGGGGCATAAGACGGGGCCGGGCTCCTCGGTCTATTCCGCCACCAAGCATGCGGTGCGGGCCTTGTCGGAGGGCCTGCGCCAGGAGGTCAAGCCGCATAACATCCGCACCACCATCATCTCGCCGGGCGCGGTGGTGACCGAATTGGGCGACAGCATCACCGATCCGGGCCGGGCCGAATATGTGCGCGGACTCTATGCCACGGTGGGAATCCCAGCCGAGGCTTTCGCCCGCACCGTCGCCTTCGCCATCAGCCAGCCGGACGAGGTGGACATCAACGAGATCCTGTTCCGCCCGACCAAGCAGGAATATTGAAGCGGTCAGCGATTGTCGTCGGGGCGCCCGTTGCCGCGCCCCCGGTCCTGTCCCCGGTCATTGGGGCGCGCTTGTTCGCGCGGCGGCGCCTGTTCGCGGGGCTGGGCCTGAGGCCGGGCCTGTTCACGGGGCGCTTCGCGCGGTTGCTCGCGCGGGCGCTCCGGCGGCGGCGCGGCGCGTTCGGGCGGCGGCATGCGCTGCTCCATCGCACGCGGAGGCTGGTCGCGTGACGGCTGCTCGCGCGGCGGCGGCATTTCGCGCGGCGCGGCCCGTTCGGGCGGGTTCACCACGGGCGGCGGCGAAGCGGGCTCGCGGCCGGGCAAGGCGCGGGGCGGCCGGTCGGCTGGGCCGCGGCGATCTTCCGTGGACGGATTATCCGAAGGCGCGGGGCGCCCGGCCGAAGGCGGCACGGCTTGCGGCCGTTCAACGCCGGATGGCGCATTCGGCCGGGGCGCATTGGGCTGGGATGCATTGGGCTGGGGCACATTGGACTGGGGCGGATTGGACGGCAGCGTGCCGGGCAGCTGGCGTTCGGGTTCGCGGCGGTTGTCGTTGCGCAGATTGTTGTCGCGCCCGCCATTGTCCCGCGCATTGCCGCGACCATTGTCACGATTGCGATCCGGCGCGGCGGGGCCGGGACCGTTCTGCGGCGCGGCGGATTGCGGCGCGGCGCCCGGCTGTGGCGCATTGGGCGGCGGGGCAGCGTTGGGTTGGCCGCCGCGCGCGCGGGCTTGGAGTTCTTGCGCATTGGCCTGGCTGAAGAGATGGCGCGGGCCGCCGCGATTATCGTTCGCGCCTTTATTGCCCGCGCCATTATTATCAGGCCCGCCGGCATTGTTGCCGCGCGTGGCCGGCACGGGCCGCGTGGACAAGGTGCGGATCTGCTCCTGGGTGGGCGGTGGGGCGCTGTTGATCCGGCCGTTGCCGCGCGGGCGGTCCTGGCGGGCGCGATTCTGAATCTGCTCGCCTTGATCCACCCGCGTCACCCAGCGCGTGCTGCGCAGGGCCGTGTTGGCGGCGACCGGCTGGGGCGCGCGTCCGCCGCGGCCCGCCACATCATTCACGCTGCGATTGATGATGACGTTGTTGACCACGGTATAGTTGGTGATGTTGCGCGAATTCTGGATGATGTTGACGGTCTGGGGCCGCGCCAGCGCATAGCGGCGATAGCCGGGATCGGCCAGGCGCTCGCCCGGCACGAAAGTCCAGAGCCGGCCGAAGCGCGCCCGGTCGAAGCTGGGGCCGTACCAGCGCGAATAGCCGTA
>JAFECO010000351.1 GCA_018242085.1 Pseudomonadota bacterium | reverse complement strand
TCGGTCCAGCCCACCATTTCCGGCTGCTTGTCGAGATGGCCATACATCAGGATCGTGGATTCTTGATTGGTCGCTCCGGCTCGCGCCGACGCTCCTGCGGTACCAGGCACCTCGATGAAAATCAGCGGCGTGCGGCCCGGCAGTTTCACGACTTCCAACGCAGAACCGGGAAGCTGTTTCAGCTTCGCCTTCGCCCAGGCGGTGAACATCTCCACCACCTTGTCCATATGGCCATGGCTCTCCCAATCCGGATCGAAGGCCGGGCTCTTGTTGGGAATGCGGATGTAATCGGTAAGGGCGGGAATGATCTCCCGATCCCAGATGCCTTCCATGAAGGCGGCGGTTTTTTTGGGATCAATCGTTGATGTCATAGGCGGCCACGATCGCAGAGTTGTAGATCTCGCTCATTTTCGCGCCCAACGGCGCGATCTGCACGGACTTCTCCAGGCCGACCAGCAAGGGGCCCATGACATTGACCCCGCCCAGCTGCTGCAACAGCTTGGTGGAAATCTGCGCCGAATGCATCGCCGGCATGATCAGCACATTGGCGGTGTCGGTGAGCCGGGCGAAGGGATAAAGGTCGAGCTTGGCCCGGTCCAGCGCCACGTCCGGCGCGAATTCGCCGTCATACTCGAAATCCACGCCCCGCGAATCCAGAATGTTCACCGCCTCGATGATGCGTTCGCTGCGTTCCGACCGGGGAAAGCCGAAGGTGGAAGAGGCCAGCATCGCCACGCGCGGGGTCAGGCCCAGCTTGCGCGCCGTGGCCGCGGCGCGGATGGCGATATCGGCCAGTTGCTCGGAATTCGGCAGTTCGGTGATCGATGTGTCGGCCACCAGCACGATGCGGCCTTTGGCGAACACCACCTGCATGCCGATGGGGCGGGTGCCATGGGAATCGTCGATCACCATGCGCACGTCGCCCAGCGCGGCGGCATAGTTGCGGGTGACCCCGGTCACCATCGCATCGGCGTCGCCCGCTGCCAGCATCGAGGCGGCATAGATGTTGCGGTCGTTGAGCACCATGCGGGTCGCGTCGCGATGCAGCGCGCCGCGCCGCTGGATGCGCTTGTAGAGCCGTTCGATGTAAGGCGTGGCTTCCTGCGAAGAGCGCGGCACGCGGATTTCCAGGGCGTCGGGATCGATGCCGATATGCTCAAAGCCGCGCCGCGCCACTTCGGCCCGGCCCACCAGGATGGCCTTGCCCAGGCCGGAATTCTGGAACGCGTAAGCGGCGCGGATCACCGCTTCGTCTTCGCCTTCGGCGAACACCACCCGCTTGGGCTTGGCGCGCACCGCCGCCGTGATGGTCTGCAGCAAGGTGGCCGAAGGATCCAGCCGCGCTGATAGCTGATAGGAATAATGATCCAGATCCTTGATCTCGCGCCGGGCAACGCCGGTCTTGATCGCCGCTTCCGCCACGGCGCGGCTGACATGGCTGATCAGGCGCGGATCGAAGGGCACCGGAATGATGTAATCGGGGCCATAAACGGGCCGCGAGCCGCGATAAGCGGCGGCGACCTCGTCGGGTACATCCTCGCGCGCCAGGTCGGCCAGCGCCTGGGCGGCGGCGACTTTCATCGCTTCGTTGATGGTGCGGGCGCGCACATCCAAGGCGCCGCGGAAGATATAGGGAAAACCCAGCACATTGTTGACCTGGTTGGGATAGTCGCTGCGGCCGGTGGCGACGATGGCGTCGGGGCGCGCGGCCTTGGCCTCTTCCGGGGTGATTTCGGGATCGGGATTGGCCATGGCGAAGACGATGGGCGCCTTGGCCATGCTCTTGATCATGTCTTGGGTGAACGCGCCCTTGGCGGACACGCCGATCAGCACATCCGCGCCTTCGGCCACTTCGGCCAGGGTGCGCTTCTTGGTGACCACCGCATGCGCCGATTGCCATTGATTGAGGTCGGTGCGGTCTTTGTGCAGCACGCCCACCTTGTCCACGGCGATGCAATTGCCCGGATGCACGCCCATCGCCTTGATCAATTCGAGGGTGGCGATGCCCGCCGCGCCCGGTCCGTTCAAGACCACTTTCATTTCGGAAAGTTTGCGGCCGGTGATCTGGGCGGCATTGATCAGGCCCGCCGCCACGATAATGGCGGTGCCATGCTGATCGTCGTGAAAGACGGGAATGTCCATCATTTCGCGCAGCTGCTGCTCGATGATGAAACAGTCCGGCGACTTCACATCTTCCAGATTGATGCCGCCGAAGCTGGCGCCCAGATAACGCACGCAATTGATGAAGGCGTCGACGTCTTCGGTGGAAACCTCCAGATCGATGGCATCGACATCGGCGAAGCGCTTGAACAGCACGGCCTTGCCTTCCATCACCGGCTTGGCGGCGGCGGCGCCCAGATTGCCCAAGCCCAGAATGGCGGTGCCGTTGGTGATCACGGCCACCATGTTGCCCCGGTTGGTATAGTCGAACGCCGCGTCGGGATTGTCCGCGATGGCCCGCACCGGAACCGCCACGCCCGGCGAATA
>JAFECO010000350.1 GCA_018242085.1 Pseudomonadota bacterium | reverse complement strand
GGTGCCGGACAGCAGCGCCTCCGAAAAACCCAGAATGGCGTTCAGCGGCGTGCGAAGTTCGTGGCTCATATTGGCGATGAAGGCGCTTTTGCTCCGGCTGGTTTCTTCGGCGGCGCGCGCCTGGGCCCTGGTCGTTTCCAGCTCAGCCGCCAGCACGCGGCCTTCGCCCTCTTTCAAATCGCCCAGGAAGCGCCACCAGGCCGCCGCGACACCGGCAAAGGCCAGCGCCGCGACGATGCCGATCAAAAGGATCACCGGCAGAACCTGATGGAAGAGCTGGCGGCCGCTGGTCGTGGACATCCAGCCGATGGTGAAGCCGGACGGGCGCCGGGCGGGATCCATCAGCGTGATGCCCGGCCCGCCCGCCGGACCGATTTTCAGATCGGCCAAGCCATAGTCTTTTCCCAGCGCGGCGGTGTCCACCGCGTCCAGTTCCTGCGCCTCGATCAGGACGAAATCAGCGGGCACTTTGATTTCGGGCGGATGGATGGCCGACGCGGCCACGATCGCCGGCATGCCGTTCAAGGAGACGACCCCGGATATGATCCGCCGCTGACCGGCATCTTCCGCCGCGAACGCGCTCTCGGCCAATTGGCGTATCGGGTGGGACAGGGCCAGGACATCGGCCGCGGCGCCCTTGCCGGTGCGGTAGCTGTAGGTGGCGCGGCCAGTCCGGTCGATGATGAAGACATCGTCCGTGCCGAAAACCTGCTTGAGATACGGCCCCAGGGAGTCGCTTTCAAACGCCGGATCGCGGGGGCCCCTGGTGTAATCGTAAAGCTCGCTCCAGGAGACATATTCGGCCACTTCCGAGGCGACCCTGTCCTGGTATGTCTTGAGAATGGCGTGAACCAGCTGGGTCTGGCCCGTCTTCTGCGCCCGGTCCATCCGCGCCGATGCCGTGCCCAGCACCCATAGAATGACCAGCACGCTGACGCCCAGGATCGCGGCGGCGATGACGGCGAGGCCGGCGACCAGACGTGTGGAGCGTGACCGGTATGTGGCGGGCGGAGTCATGATGCTCGCGCCACGATAATTGGCGAGTTCTTAAAAAAATCATCCCCGGCGGCGGCCGCGATGGAACCTTGCCGGGTCGATATGAGGACGCAGTAAAAGTTCCCGGCGGATGCTTGCTTTAATATTGCCCGTAATGGCCTCGCGCGGCGTTCAGGAGCGCGGCGGGATCATAGCCGATGCCGTCCTTGTACACCGTATCCACATTCTCGATATCGGCGATATTGGCCGACGGGTCGCCCTTCACCAGCACCAGGTCCGCGTCCTTGCCCGGCGCGATGGAGCCGATGCGCTTGTCCAGGCCCAGATAGATGGCGCCGTTCAAGGTGCCGATGCGGATCGCTTCGAGGGGCGAAAAGCCCGCCTCGACCAGAAGCTCGATCTCGCGCTGGTCGCCGAAGCCGGGCAGCACCTGGCCCGCGCCGGTGGGATCGGGCCCCGCCAACAGCAAGCCGCCCGCCGCCACGAAGGCGCGCTCCAGCCCCAATTCATTGGCCCACATTTTCGCGGCCGCCGCCGCGCGGTCGGCGGGGCGGTTCTGACCCAGGCTGCGCAGATAGAAATAATCCTGGCGCGCCTGGGGCGTGAGCATCTCCAATTGCCGGGGCGGCAGGGTGCGGTAATGGGGCGAGGCGCCTTCGAACACCGGCAAGGTCGATGTCACCGCCACATGGTGCGAGACCAGAAGCGCGATCAGCGCCTTGGCCGCATCGCCGGTGGGCGTCATCGCCGCGATGGTGGGATCGGCGGAATTTTTCGGGCAATTGTCCGGCACCTTGCCCGCATCGAGCTGGGAGTTGGTCCAGAAGCCATGCTCCAGATTGTCGATGCCCAGCGCCACCGCTTCGGGATAGCTCACCGAGCAGAGATGGCCGGTGACTTTCAGGCCATGGCGGTGCGCTTCCTCGATCGCCGCGCCGAGCTGGGCGCGGGTGATGTTCATATAGGCCTTGTAGGATGTCGCGCCCTGGTCCGCCCAGAAAGCGACAAAGCTGCGCGCCTCCGCCGCGTCCTTCAATTGATGCATCTGGATGAAGGGACTGTTCGGGCCTTCCAGATAGGGCGCGGTCACGTCCATGTGCGGGCCCGCCAGATGCCCGGCATCGATTTCGCGTTTCAGATTGAGGTCGGCATAAGGCTCGACGCTGCCGGTGGTGCGCAAAGTGGTGACGCCCGCAGCCAGATACATTTTCGGCGAAGAGTATGTCATCTGGGGAATGACGCGCGGCTGATCGCTTTTGCCCGTGGCGTCCAGATTGGGCTGCTCGGTGTAATACATATGATCATGCATGCCGATAAGGCCCGGCATCACGCTTTTGCCCGCCGCGTCGATGGCTTTGTATTTTGCGGGAACGGCATCGGCGGCGGATTGAATGGCGGCGATGCGGCCATTCTCGATCAGCACCGTGCGGTCCTGTTGTGCCGGCGCGCCCGTGCCGTCGATCACCCGCACATGGGTGAGCGCGATGGGACCCGATTCATGTTTGACGTA